>JBLHWZ010000020.1:0-35244 GCA_047629415.1 Bradymonadia bacterium
TAAACCGGCTAAGTCAGCGAGTGAACACTGCAACTGAGTTCCGGTACTTCCGCAATCGGTTCTAGCGTAGAGAACTGCATCCCTACCGGGCGACTGCCACTCGACGTTCAGCTCGCCATCTGCGGGTGCCGTAAACGTGGTGACGTACTCCGAGCCGGATCCACCGCAGATGCTCAAGGAGCGCGACGTGCCGAGAGTTGTATCCACGCCGAATGAGGTGCCCTCAGCGTAAGTGTCGCCCGCACCGCCGAGAAGTGAACCTGGGGCGTCGCAGGAGACGACTCCGCCTTCAAGGCAGCGCCCGCTCGTGCAACGGCCCTGAGCACATTGTGCAGTGAGTCCTGCTTCGTCGCACGTTTCTCCGAGGCCCACGAGCGGGACGAGAGTGAACGTAATGGTGCCCGAGGTGACATTCGTTGGGTGAAAGAATCCGCCTTCTCCTGGCTCAACATTGAGGTCCAGTCGCGTCTCGGCTTGCGTGCTATCGAACTCGCAGATCTGCTCGGTGTCTGAGTCTCCGCAGGCACTCCGTCCCGCGATACCGGCGTCGCGTCGCCCGCCATCGTCTACGACTGAGACCAAGAGGACTCCGCTATCCAATGCTCGAACATCGAAGACCTCGCTGGAGGTGCCACACGCGTGCTCGAAGTTGGCCACTCCTGCGCCCACCACGATGTCGATGGAATCGCCGGAGCCTAGAAATATCGTATCCCTGGCGCCGCAGGAGCCGGCGTCGCTTACACGGCAGTTCGCACCATCGTCGTCGTCGGCACAGCTCAACCCGCTCGCACAGGGGATGCCGAGACCGTCGGGCACGCAGGCATCACCGAGCTCCAGAGCTGGAACTTCTTCAATTGTGATGTTGGCGACGGCGGTGATTCCCTCGGGGTCCGCAATGATGAAGATCTCCTCGCCGGCGGTGATCGGAGCGTAAAGGGTCGTGTTCTCGGCGTCGGCTTCGAGGCACCCGCCGAAATCTCCACCGCACGTCGGTTGCACTGCCAACGCAACGGCCGCGCTGCCCGCGCTCACTTCGATTCGGGCGGTACCTGTAGTCGTGGCGACATAACGCGCCACGAGGTCAGCGCCCACCGGGCTGCACACGTTTGGAATCACGCCCGTTCCGTTCTCTGCGCGGAGGCTGAACCCAAGTACTCCGTCGACTAATTCACCGTAGAGGTTGGCTTCGAATGGTGCGGCGCAGGACGTGCCAAAATCTGGCATGCAGCGCGTCGTATCGTCGTCGCAGGTTAGGCCTGTGTCACAGAGGATCGTAGGTACGTCGGCGGAGTCAGCAGGGTCGGCTAGGTCGCAGCGCTCACCTGCACCGACGATCGGTCGCTCGGCGAGCAGGAACGACTCGAAGCCACCCGCCGCAGAGGAAGAGTCAACGCTGACGAAGACGGATTCGCCGACCTCGATTCGGGCGTCGGCGGAAACGGTCCTGGTGCACAGGATTTCAGAGGACTGTGCGCCGCAGTGGCGAGCGATATGAACCGTGCTCCCGCCTGTCAGTCCGGTCGCGCTCAACGAAACAGGTGTGTCCTTCGCGTTGGTATATACAGTGACATACTCAGGTCCTGCGGCGCCGCCACAGGTACCCTCAGAGAGGTTCTGGTGACGTCCAGTGTTCCGGGTCACCTCAGCGTTTCCGTCGAAGGAGAACAGGAACTCATCGGTGATGTCCTCTGGGTTCTGGCAGCTCCCAAGCGGAAGCTCGCAGCGGGGCGAGGCGAGCGTGTCGTTGCACTCGTATCCCATCGCACAAACGTCGTTTGCTCCTGGGTTGCAGGCCGCGCCCGGCGCAAGAAACTCATCGATCCGAGTTGCAGTGAGTCGGAGTTCGGAGAATTCGCCCTTCAAGTCCACCGCGATCATCAGCGGCGCCCCTGCCTCGGCAGGAACAATAGTGGTCCCGAAGAGGTTGGTCGCGGAGTCCTCGCCACATCCCAGGAGTTCCCCACCACATTCTGCATCCATCACCCAGAAGACGATATCACCCTCGAACTGACCGAAGTTCGCGTTGATTTCGTACCAACCCGTTGTCTCGGGAACCCAGTATAAGACGAGGTCTTCACCGTCGGGCGCCCCGTTCGTACAGCTCGTCGGTGGGGTTAGCTCGTCAGTGAGAGTCTGGGTGTATTCCCCGAACGCGTTGAAGTTGAAGCCGCCAGCGTGTGCAGCGGCGTGCTCCTTGGCGTCGAGTACTGTCGCTTCTCCACATCCGGTGGCGGGTTCGTCCGTGCAGCCTTGCCAGCATTCGCCGGGTGACCCCAACTCGCCGTCGCACTCCTCGCCCGCGTCGAGAACGGCGTCTCCGCAGCGCGGCAGGCGACAGGTGTCGCGGCACAAGTCCGGCTCCGATCCGTTGGCTGATCCGTCGTCACACTCTTCGCCAGGGTCGACTCGGCCGTCTCCGCAAGCTTCCGGGCACGCGCGGTCTCCGGCGCACTCCGAATCCATGCAATCGAGCGCTCCATCGCTGTCGTTGTCGAATTCATCATCGCAAATCTCCGGGCATAGCCCCGAGAGATCGCAGTCGTCGTCGTCGCAGTCCTCGTCGCCGTCGAGGTCGTTGTCGATGCCATCGTCACAGACTTCATCTGAAGCGACCGGACACGCGACTGTGTCGCTCGCGCAGTCAGAATCCTCGCAGTCGATGAGGCCATCTTCATCATTGTCGATGGTATCATCGCAGATTTCTGGCGGCGGCAGGCAGGCGTCCACTCCGAGACAATCTGAGTCCTCGCAATCCTGGTCGCCGTCGAAATCGTTGTCGTCGCCGTCGTCACAGACCTCATCCGTCGGCGGGATAATCGTGCATTCTGGCGAACATCCGTACCCTTCGCCGGCACCGCCGGTGGGTCCCTGGTCGCACTGCTCGGTTCCGTCGGCCACAAAGTTCCCGCAATTGCCCGCCGGTTCTGGCTCATCACCTCCGCAGGCGAATAGGGCGAGAACGGATACGACTATGAGGAGGTCGCGAAGGGGGTTCTTCATTCGACGTTGGGCGGGGGGATTCTCAGTGTAGCACCCTACCAACCTGCCGATTTGGAGGCCAGTCTGCTGCGGTGAGGGCGGGCGTCAGAACTCCGAGTCTGACGAACCGGTCTCCCCGCGATTCGCGAATTGCGCTAAAGGCCACGTATCGAGCCCAGAAGAGACGAGCGATACCTCTCGCCCAGCCTTCTCTCGACAAAGTGCCATCGCAGAACCAGCCCGCGCTCGCGGTTGGTCCTCCTCCCGCAGAATAGATCATGCTCAATCGACGTAAGTTCCTCAAAGCCACCATCGCCGTCGCTGGCGCCACGATCGCCGCTTGTGGAGATGACCCCAACGAGCCGACGACCGACGCTGGGACAGATTCGGACACCGGCGTTGATGCGCCCACCGACGCCGCTTCAGACGCTGATACTGGCTCCGAGTTCCTCGACGGTGCCGCCGTGTTCTCGCTCGGCGTGGCCTCCGGCGATCCGCGGCCGAACTCCCTCATCGTTTGGACCCGATGCGTAGACCCCGAAGTGAACACGGAGAGTTTCGACCTCCGTCTTCAGGTGGGACTTGATCCTGATTTCACCGAGCTCGTGTCGTTTGCCGGTGAAGACTCGCTTTCGCTGAACTCCGACGTCGAGCACGACTACTGCGTCAAGGTGCGGCTCACGGAGCTCGAGCCCGCGACCGACTACTACTATCGGTTCATTGAGGGAGAACGAGCCTCCACGGTCGGACACGCCAAGACGGCTCCGACCGACGACGCCGACGTCACCGCGCGCTTCGCGTTCGTCTCGTGCCAGGACTTCAACGGGCACTACTACACCTCGTACAAGCGGCTGATGCAGGAGGACCTCGATTTCTTCGTGCACCTCGGCGACTACGTCTACGAGACCACGGGCGACCCGTCCTTCCAGGATTCAACTCCTGGCCGGGTCGTAACGTTCACAGATCTCGCTGGCGCCATCGAAATCGAGGAAGACGGCGAGGTCTTCTACGCGGCGCGGTCGCTCGACAACTACCGCGAGCTCTACCGCACCTATCGAGGCGATCCAGAACTCCAGCGAGTCCACGCAGCGATGCCAATGGTCGCCGTCTGGGATGACCATGAGTTCGCCGACGACTGCCACGGCGCGACAACAACGATGACCGCCGGCCGCGAAAATGAGCTGGACCTTGCACGGCGAACAAACGCTAACCGCGCTTGGTTCGACTACATGCCCGTCGACTACCTGGAGCCCGACTTCCAGTACGACGACTCCGTCACGCCGCCCGATGACATTCAAATCTACCGGGACATTCGATACGGCAAGAACCTACACCTCGTGATGACGGACCTCCGTCTGTTCCGCGCGGATCACGTTGTTGCCGAGGATGCCTACCCCGGCCGCGTCGTCATGGCCGAGGATGCGCTTATTGCTCAGCAGGGCGACCTCCCCGCCTGGGCCGAGGGCTATGTGGACGTCGCTACCTATGCCGAAGGCGTCTACTCGGCCGCTCTTCTGGCAACGGACCACAGTGAAGACGAAGCCGCTGGCTTGGTCGCCGTCCGCTACATTAACGGTGTCGTCGCCGCGCTGATCGAGGGCGGTGAGACCACTTGGGAACTCATCGAGGATGACACGCTTCCCCGCGGCCTCGCGTTCGTGACCCTCGGAAAAGCCTCCAAGTTCAGCTCGATCGGCAGCCGCTACTTGGCGGTTCAGGAGCCCTACGACGCATATGCGCGCATGCAGTTCGAAGCGTCGGACGGTGCGTCCGAGAACATGATGGGCGACGCTCAAGAGGGCTGGTTCCTCAACGCGATGACGTCCAGCGACGCCGTGTGGAAAGTCTGGGGGAACGAGTTCACGCTCACCCCACGTCGTGTCGACACTCGAGCGTTCGCGGTGCCTCCGGCGTTTCAGAACATCTTCTCTCTGTCGGTTGAAGACTGGGATGGATGTCCAAATAAGCGCGATCAGATTCTCGAGGCCCTCGCGGACACGCCCAATGTTGTGGCAGTCACTGGAGACATCCACGCGTTCTTCGCCGGCGTCCCGTCCGTATCGACCAATATCGATCGGGGTATCGTCGAGTTTGTTGGAGCTGGCATCGCGAGTACGCCCTACGAGCGGCTGCTACTGCGTACCGCCGTAGCTGACCCGGCCCTCCTAGCTGCCGGTGCCACCGCGCTGGCTCTGCTCGTGCAGGACTTGCTCTCTGTGCCTGGAGCGAACCCGACGCTCGGCTTCGCCAATATCAAACAAAACGGCTTCGCAACCGTTACCGTGAGCGCGGATTCGTTTGATGTGACCTACTTCCAAACAGACCGACAGAATGTGTCCGTTGACGTTCCCGAGGAAGAGGTCGCCGGCGTGTTCACCCAGGAGCGATTCCAGGTGCTGGAAGGCGAGCGAGCGCTCTATCGAGAGATCGACGGGAACTACGCGCGCTGGAACACCGAGACGAGCACCTGGGGATAGTCTCGCGATGACCGTGCTCATTCGACTCGCCCGCCTCCACGCGCGGGCATCTGTTCTCGCACACCGAGCCCTCGGCGCTACTGACGGGTTCGTCGCTGGTGTACTGGACGGCGCGCTGAGCATTGAGCAGAAGAGCAAACTCGGCGTCGACCTTTATGACGCCGCGCCGCATTACCGCGACTGCGGCACGCTCTTCGATTGGGAAGAGCGCTGGTTCGACCGTCGTCTCCACGGCGCAAAGCGAGTTCTGGTTGGCGCGTGTGGGGCCGGGAGAGAGGTCTGCGCCCTTCTCGAGCGCGGTCAACGCGTCAGTGGTTTTGAACCCGCCGAGTCGTTACTGGAGCTAGCGAAAGCACGGGCACCACGCGCGGAGCTGTGGCGGGACGCCTACGAGTCGTGGTCGAGTTCGGCACAGGCCGACCACTACGACGCAGTTCTGCTTGGCTGGGGCTCGCTCTCCCATGTACTCAGTCCCGACGAACGCATCCGGTTGCTGACCGAGTGTGTACGAGTTTGCCCAACGGGTCCGATCTTGGTTAGTTACTGGCCGCGCACCACCAATCCGGCGGCGGCTCGGGCCCGACAGCTCGGGGCGACGCTCGGCGGCGCGCTCGGCGACGGCCTCGTCCTTGGGGATGCATACCGAGCAAACATTGGGTTCATCCACATGTTTGCGAAAGAAGAACTCAAGGAACTGGCGACCCACGTTGGACGCCAGCTGGTGATCGAGGGTGGACCATCGGACTACTCGCACGCGACGTTTCTACCGCCCAGTTAGACCGTGCACCGCTTGGGTTCTGGCCGCAGAACACCCGTCGGAGGGTGTCGATTACGGCCCCTTCTTGATCCGCTATCCTGCGACGGAGGCGTAGTAGTCGAAGAGCTCAGCAAAATGCTCGTCCATTGTGCCAACTCGATGTTGGGTCGCCTCGGCGCACGCCGCGCGGATGCCGGCGGTGTCCCGTTCTAGCAGCCGCAGAAGCGCGCGGGCGCCCTCGCTAGCTTGGCCTGGCGGGTAGACCTCGGAGTAGGCGGGCTGCGCAAGGTCAGCGGCACCGCCGATGTCAGGAACCACAACAGGTAGACCGGAACAGATCGCTTCGGCGATCACCAATCCGTACGTCTCTGCTGCCGAGCCATGCAACATCGCGTCGCAGCTGGCGTAGACTCGCGGAAGCTCGCCGGGGTCTGAGGTGTAGCCTGCGAAATGCACGCCGGGGATCGAGTTTCCGCGCTTGTGAACGCGGGACTTCATCGGCCCATCTCCGAAGACCACCAGACCCATTTCCTGGGACTTCCTCGCTTCCTCGAACGCCGAGAAAATCGTGCCGTAGCGCTTCTCAGGGTGCATGCGGCTGACGGTGAGGATCAACTTGGCGTTCTCGCTGACCCCGCACGCTTCGCACAGGCGTGCACGAGTGTCGGCCTTGGCATGCGTTGGGTTGAAGCGTGCTTTGTCGATTCCAAACGCGACCGCGTGCGGATTGCGGATGCCTTGGCCCGCCAGCTTGTCTGCCAGCCATCGCCCGCTGGTGACGGTGGTATCGTAGCGGTTGCTCAGCTTGCGCAGGTAGCCCCAGAACGGCGCGACCGCGCGATTGATACCGCGACGTGATGCGAATCGATCGAGCGCGGTCTCGGCGAAGACAGCGACGGGGTCTTGGTGAAAGATCAGCGCTTTCGGAGCGTCTCCCTTCCACCGGTTCACGAACCAGCCACCGCTCCAGGGCGAGGACCCCTCTACGAGATCCGGCTTCTCGGCATCGAGAATCTGGTGAACCTTCTTCTCGTTCCAGAGCACGTAGTAGCGCGGGTCGAACGGCATCGGGGGTCCCTTGACCCAGATAATCCGCCCGCCGAACTTCTCTTCCTCTCCGGCCTCGGGCCCTGGCGCTACGATCACGACCTCATGTCCAAGCTCAGAACCGGCGCGTAGCTTCTGGTGAATATAGGTCTTCACGCCTCCACCTTGGAGGGCGTAGAACTCGGCGACGTCGATGACCTTCATAGCGTTCGGGGCAAGGGGAACGCGGGCGTGCTAGCGCGCAACGCGGTCCATGGGAACCCCCCCGGGGCGATGGATGGCACCGCAATCGTCGATGAATCCTTCCGCGGCCGCGTGGCGCCGTCCCCGGCTCCCCACCTTGCGACCCTCGCACCCAGCGCGTACTTCTCCCCGACCTGATTTCTATGGAGCAAAATGTTCGAACAATTCGGAATCGATTCAGCGATCGCGACACGCGTCCTGAGCCGGGCACTGCAGCGAGGCGGGGACTACGCCGACCTCTTCTTTGAGCACCGCGTAGGCGGCTCGATCGTGCTCGATGACCAGAAGGTCGAAGAGGCCAGCAGAGCTATCATCATCGGGCTCGGCGTCCGCGTCCTTGAGGGCGATGCTACGGGTTACGCGTACACGGAAGATCTGACCCTCGAGGGCATGCTCCGCGCGGCCGACACTGCCTCGGCAGTAGCGAAGGCAGGCGACGTCAAAGAAGGCATCCCTGTAAAGGGAATTAACGTGCTCGACCTCTATCCGGTCATCCGTCCCGCGGTCGACGTCGATGCCATCGAAAAGCTGCAGCTTCTGCGTGAAGCAGATGAGGCAGCACGCGCCTTCGATCCGCGCATCAAACGCGTGAGCGCGTCGATCGCAGAGTCTGACAAACAGATTCTCATCGTCACCAGCGACGGGCGGTGGGCTGCTGACCGTCAGCCGATGTTGCGCTTCAACGTCAGCGTTGTCGCCGAAGACGGAGATCTCCGACAGACCGGTGGTGACGGCGGCGGTGGACGTGTCGGCATGGAGTACTTCGACCAGAAGTCGGCGGCCGAGTTCGGCCGAGAGGCCGCGCGTGTCGCCATCACAATGCTGGACGCGAAGGACGCACCGGCAGGGCAGCTGCCCGTAGTTTTGAGAGCCGGCGATGCCGGAGTTCTGCTGCACGAGGCGGTCGGGCACGGATTGGAAGCCGACTTCAATCGAAAGCAAACATCGAACTACAGCAATCGTGTTGGCGAGCGCGTCGCCTCCGACCTCTGCACGATCGTGGATGACGCGACCATCGCTTCGAGCCGAGGCTCGATCAATATCGATGATGAAGGCAATGTCCCGCAGAAGAATACGCTGATCGAAAATGGAATCCTAAAGGGATACCTACACGACCACCTCTCGACGCAGCACTTCGCGCTCGACCCGAGCGGCAACGGGCGCCGGCAGGACTACAAACATGTGCCGATGCCGCGTATGACCAACACCTATATGTTACCCGGTGAGCACTCACCGGAAGAGATCATCGAGAGCGTGGATTACGGCGTTTATGCCTGCGCTTTCAGCGGCGGGCAGGTGAACATCTCGAACGGCGACTTCGTATTCTCAGTCACCGAGGGCTATCTCATCGAGAACGGCAAGATTACCTCGCCCCTCAAGGGTGTGAACCTGATCGGGAACGGTCCGGAGGCCATGGAGAAGGTATCGATGTGTGGAAACGACTTCGCGCTCTCCGACGGGCGCTGGACGTGCGGAAAGGACGGTCAGTCCGTCCCGGTCGGTGTTGGAATGCCATCCATCAAAATCTCGTCGATGACCGTCGGCGGATCGCAGGCGTAGGAGCAAACAATGAGTCGAGTAGACGAACTGAAATCCCTCGCCTCCTCCGTCGTCGACCGAGCCCTCGCAAAGGGCGCCACGGCAGCGGAGGTCTATGTACGCCACGGCCTTGAGACCGATATCGAGGTTCGCAACGGCGAAATCGACAAGCTGGTGGAAGGTGGCCCCAAGAGCATCGGTATCCGCGTTTGGCGAGATGATCGCAATGCCTCCACTTACGGGACAGACTTCAGCGACAAGGTGGTGGACCGCCTGATCAACGACGCGATCTCGCTGGCTGACCTGATGGACCCGGTTCCTGAGGCTGCGCTTGCTGACAAGAGCCGAATGGCCATCGGCGTTGAATTCCCGGACCTGGACCTCTTCGACCCAACCGTCGCGACGGTTCCAGCCTCAGAGAAGCTGGCGATTGCTCAGAAGGTCGAGGCCGCAGCGCTGGCGTACGACGAGCGAATCACAACTTCGGGCGGCGCTGGCTACGGCGATCTGGTCATGGCGACTGGCTTGGCGAACAGCAACGGGTTCTGCGCGGGTTACGAGAACTCGTTCGTTAGCTTCCACGTCGAGGTCATTGCCGACGATGAGGGCGGCAAGAAGCGAAACGGTTCTTGGTATAGCTTCTCGCGCCATCGTGAAGACCTCGGTGATCCCGTCGAGATCGGTGAAATCGCAGCCCAACGGGCCTTGAGGCAGCTCGGCGCGGGCCCAATCCCCACGGGCAAACTGACGGTCGTCTTCGACCCCAGGATGGCTGCGGCTCTGATTGGCACGCTCTTCGGCGTACTTCGCGGAGGCGCGATCGAACGTCGTTCAAGCTACCTCGTAGACAAGCTGGGCGAGCGCATCGGCTCCGATCTACTCACCCTCATTGATGATCCAACGATCGTCCGCGGTCCAGGCTCGAAGCCCTACGACGGCGAGGGCCTAGCAGCATCCAAGACGGTCTTTATCGAGAACGGCATTCTGAAGAGCTACGCTCTAAACAGCTACAGCGCGCGAAAGCTCGGACTTGAGCCCACCGGACACGCAAGCCGCCCGACGACCGGCTCCACCGGCGAGACCACCTCCAACCTCTACCTCGCAGCTGGAGACCGCACCCCGGAATCCATCATCGAAGACGTCGAATACGGCTTCTATTGCGAGAGCATGATGGGCTTCGGGTTCAACGGTGCGACGGGCGACTTCAGCCGTGGCGCCAGCGGCCGACTCATCGAGAACGGCAAACTCACGCGCGCCGTCTCGGAGATCACAGTCTCCGGCAACTTCAATGACATCTTCGCGAACCTCGACGCAGTCGGTAACGACCTCATCTTCGATAGCTCAACAACTTCCCCGACGATTCGCATCAAGGAGATGACCGTCGCCGGCAGTTAGTTCGGGCGGGTATCGCGGGGCGGGACGGACCCCGTCTCGCGACTCCCACCGAATCATTGGGTTCGCCATAACGGCGGATCGGCGTCGACGGTGCGCGGACAGGATTGGGTTCCCTCAAGCTGTTCCTGCGCGAGATCCGCATGGGGGCCTTGGGAGGGGCAGCGGCCGCCCTAGTCCGTTTCGTCGGTCTCGGTGTCGCCGCCGAACCATGCGACCTTGAGCAGTGCGGGCAGCACGATCACGGTGGCGAGCAGGCAGCCGAAGACGGTGATCGCGATGAGCTGGCCGAAGCGGCGCACGGGGACAAACGAGCTTGCGAGCATCACGCCGAAGCCGAGCATCAGCGAGAAGCACGTCATGATGATCGCCTTTCCGGTGCCGCGGGCAGCGGCGACCAAGGCCTCGTCTACATCTGCGCAGCGCGCGATCTCTTCTCGGAACCGCGCGAGCACGTGAATCGACCCGTCAACCGCGAGGCCGATGCTGATGGAGAAGATGATCGCGGTGGCGGCGTTTAGCGGCACCCCCATGCTCGTCATGAAGGCGGCGGTCACCACCAGCGGAATGACATTCGGTGGGACGCTGAGTGCGGCGAGCCGAGCGCTCCGGAAGAGCAGAGTCATGAACCCGAAGATGACGAATATCGCGAGTAGCAGGCTGCCGATGAGGTCGGAGATGACCGCCTTCAGACCGACGCTGCCAGTGTAGGCGTCGCCGGTGAGGCGGAACTCTAGGTCCTCGTGGTTGGCGAAGATCGCCGTCGCCTCTTCGACGAGCGCGTCTGAAAGAAGAATGGTCGCCTGAGCGCCGAAGTCGCGAACACTGATGTTGAGCCGGGCGCGGGTCCGGTCCGGGTTCACGTATGGGGCGATCGGGTTGCGCGAGCCTGCCTCCAACATGGCCGCAGAGTTCCCGATTCTAGCGCGACTCTCGTAAGGATCCTCTCGATCGCCACCGCGGAGTGCGGCAACTTCGTGCAGGTAGTTTGAGTAGGAGACCGTGCCGAGCACGCCGTCCTGCTGCCGAGCCCAGCGTGCGAGATCGTCCAGCGAGTTGAGGAATTCGGGGTCGTCGAAGCGGCCGTCCACATCCGACGAGAAGTAGACTTCGAGCGGACGAACGCCGCTGAGCTTCTCCTCGATCAAGCGCGTCGTCTGGTAGATCTCGTCGTCCTCGGAGAACTGATCGAGAACGGCCGAGTCGATTTTGACGTCGAGGCTCTGCTGAACTGCCCAGACGGCGATCAGCATCGCAACGCCGAGAATTGGGAGGGGATGTTTTAGGATAGCCCGTGTGAGCCACTCCATCCCGGCCTCGATGGCGCCCTCTCTAGCGGCACCTTTGCCAGCCTGCGGCGCCTTCACGTAGGCCAGTGCAGCGGGCAGGAATGTGATAGTAACAACGTAGGCGATCAGCACTCCGACCGCGGCCGTGAGGCCGAAGCGGCGCAGCACTTCGGTCCGCGAGACAATCAGTGACGCAAACCCGATAGCGGTTGTGAAGGACGTCAGGAAACACGCGACGGCCATGCGCTTGACGGATTCTCGCAGGCTATCAAGCTTCGAATGGCCCGCACGAATCTCCTCCCCGTACCGGTTCACCAAGTGGATCGTATTTGAGATGCCGATGATGATGATCAGCAGCGGTACGATGTTGTTGATGATGTTGAACGGTTCTCCGAACGCCGCCATGCCGCCGACTAGAATCACCGCCGAGATCACGACAGCGAAGGTCGGCAGCACCATTGCCGGCAGCCAGCGGAACGAGGCAAAGAGGATCAGGATGCAGACGCCCAGCGAGAGCGGCAGCATGATCGTCTGATCCGCGCGCATCTTTCGGATCACGTCGGTGCGCAGATAAGGCAGCCCTCCGAGGAAGACCTCGACCCCCTCGGGGGGAGGGTTCGCTGCGAGAAGTTCGGTTACGGCGTCTACGACCGCAGCCACCTCGCCATTTCGAGTGAGGCCATCGGCGAGGGGTACCGCGATCGCTGTCAGCGTGCGGTCATGGCTTACGAGGCGTCCTTCGAGCAAGCTAGAGCCATTGATCGCCGCCGCGAGGTTCTCGATCTCGTAGGTGCTGACTACATCTCCAGCGACGGCGGACTGAACCGCACCGTTGCCGACAGCGAAGTTGATAACGGCATCCGGAACTTGAGTTGGGATGTCGACTCGAGGCTCAGCACCGCGAATTGCGGAGGTTGCCCCAGCGACGTGCTGGGAGGT
This sequence comes from Bradymonadia bacterium, assembly GCA_047629415.1. Lineage (GTDB taxonomy): Bacteria > Myxococcota_A > Bradymonadia > REDH01 > REDH01 > CBDUJZ01. The sequence continues at coordinate 12,663 of JBLHWZ010000020.1, forward strand.
CAGCGCGATTGAGGTGTAGAGAGCGGCGATGAAGCCACTCTCAGCTTCCGCTCGTTCTTCCGGACCGGGCGCACGGGGAATCGGCAGCGTGGTTAGGCTGTCGACTCGCGCGGCGAAAAGGCGAGGCTCCGTCGTGCCGTCTTCCAAGGGGAAATCAGCGTTAGCGTCCGCAAGCGCGTGGGTCGTCTCGTGCACGAACTGCATGACCGGCAGCTCCAGCACGTCTTCGGCCTGCACCAAGACAAGCAGGACGTTGTCGGTATTGCCGAACACCGCACGGAACTCAGCGGCGACTTCTTCTTGGTCTTCGAACTTCGCGAAGAGGTCCGAGGGCGTGAAGTCAGCCTTGAGCTGAGGGATCGCAGCGCCGGCTGCGAGGGTCGCAACAACGACGCAGAGCAGGACAAAAGCCCGTCTCTCAATCGTGAAGGTGGCGAATTTGTTAAGCAGCCAGTCGATGACGTTGTCGGCGCACTGAGAGCGAAGTAGGGGGCGCACGGCGAATGTCGTGCCCTTCGGTCGCCGGGATTTACCATCCCCGGATCGGGGATGATAGGGGGTGAAATGAACGATCGAATGCGTTAAGCCCCGCGAGTACGCCGGTCCCAGGCCCGGTAGGACTTTTCGGCGCGTGCCGAGTGCTGCATCCAGCGTCTATGTTGTACGATACAAAGTTTGCCGGTCAGATCTTACGGACCGCGTTTCGGCCGAGTACGTTCTCGTTCCGGTCGCTCTTTTGGTCCCTCGCGGTTCTGATCGTCTTCCCGATCTTCAACGCGGTGATCTGGTCCCTCCAGATGTTGGATCACGTCTTCTATCCGAAGCTCCGCCACACGACGGTCGAAAAACCCGTATTCGTGCTGGCGAATCCGCGCAGTGGCACGACGTTCCTCCACCGCTTGATGGCGATGGACGAGGAGCGCTTCACGCACATGCGTCTCTGGCAGACGATCTTTCCCTCGGTCCTTGCGTACCGAACGATCGCGTTCATTGGCCGCATCGATCGAGTAGTTGGGCGTCCGCTGGGCCGAATGCTTGGGCTCCTCGAGCGGGCGGCGTTCAAGGGTTGGGATGGCGTGCACCACGTCGGCTTCAACCAAGCTGAGGAAGAAGAGACGGTCTTCATCTCGAGCCTGATCGATCCGCCGATTCATTTCGCGATCCCGCACCCGCAGGAGTACCGGCACCACATCATGCTGGACGATCTTTCTGCTGAGCGCCGCGCGCCGATCATGGCGAAGTACAAACGGGCGCTGCGAGCCCATGTTTTTGCGACTGGCAACAATCGAGTGCTGCTCTCCAAGAACGTCTTTATGGGACAGCGAATCGAGTCGATCCTCGAGGTCTTCCCTGACGCGCGATTCGTGCACCTAGTTCGGCACCCGTACAGCTCGCTCGCGTCGACGATCTCGATGTTCACCGGGCCGTGGAGCTTCTTCAATCCGGACGTCCCCAAGGACTCTGACGACTACCGCTACTGGGCGGAGATCGGCATGGACACCTACTCAAGAGTCCACCGTCTGGAGCCAGAGTTGCATGAACGCGGAGTGAAGTTCGTGACCTTCACCTACGAGCAACTCACATCCAATCCGAAGGGCACCGTCGAGTCCATCTACGAGTCGATGGACGTCGAGATGAGCCCGGAATTTGCTCGTCGGCTGGATGACGAGACCGCGAAGGCCCAACGCTACCAGAGTACTCACGCGTACAACCTGGATGAGTACGGGATGAAGCCCGCGGACATCTACAACACGATTCCTGAGATCTTCGAGGCCTACGGATTCGAGAAGAACCCCGGCAGCGAAACCTCCGACGGCGGAATCGATGCTGCAGTTGGCGTCGCCGACAGGGCCGCAGCCGATGCCGCGGTCAGCGCCGGAGCGCCGGCGAGCGCCGGTATGCACGCGGTACCCAGCGCCGGCTAGACCGTGCGAACCGCGCGCCACGTTCGATCGTGCCCACGTAGGGGCACCATGAGCGATACGTCAGACGTGTCCGCGAACGAGCGCAGGTATAGCGGGGTCGCGCTGAACCGTGGTTCGTACGACGTCACGTCACGCTGGGCGAGTCGTCGTCGAGCGTTACGTCAGACGTGTGCGTCGCCGGACACGATACGGTTCGCTCATGGTGTCCCTACGCTGGGTTGATCGGGAAGTCGGGGTAGGGCGTTTTCGTTCGTTCGGGCGCCGCCGCTACACCCGCGCCCCGCTACGTCAACGCGTCAGTTCGCACGATCAGCCGTGCCGTCGAAGGATTTGTCGCCAGCGGCACGTCGTGCACGTCGCACAGCCGCATCAACATCGAGATGTCCGGGTCGTGCGGGTGTTTGCCGAGCGGGTCTCGAAAGAACACGACCGCGTGGCACTTGCCCTCGGCGACCATTGCGGCGATTTGCGCGTCTCCGCCCCGAGGACCGGAGAGTACGCAAGTGACGTCGAAGCCTGCTTCGGCGAGCAGCGTTCCTGTCGTGGAGGTTGCCACTAGGTTGAACTGCTCGAGCTCGGACCGATGGTCGTGTGCGAACTGGAGCATGGCGGGCTTTCGGCCGTCGTGTGCGATGAGTGCGAGTGTCGACATAGGAGAAACCTAGGAGTTAGGCGATTCGAGCGAAGACTTCCCAGCCGCCAACCACGCCCCAGACAGGCCGCCGCCAGCTGGTCCCGCGGAGTCGGCACTCGAGTCGGCTTGGAGCCTTGAGCAAGTGTGCGAGGGCGGTTCGAACCGGGGCCTGGCGGAACGATGTCTCAACGATCGAGGGTTGCGAGGCGATCAGCTCTCCGCGCAGAGCAAGAGTGCTCAGGAAGTGATTCCAATACTCCGGTCCCATGTCGTGCACGTGACCCGGAAATGTCATGTCGATGGACGTTTTGAGGCGCAACATCGGCAGCCAATAGGGCGTGCGGGCGTAGAAGACGCTGCCCGGTTGGCCCAGCGTCCAGAGCTTCCGCGTAACGTCGCCCACGTCTGGAACGTGCTCGAGGATCGCGCTCGCGATAATCACGTCGAAGGTGCCTGTCGCGTCGCCCAGTTCCTTGACGTTGCGAATCGGAATCCCCTCGCCCTCAGCCGGCTCAGCGTAGTCGATGACGAGGACTTCAGGCTTAACTCCACGGCCGGAGAGGATGCGGGCGACCGCGAGGGCGACAGCCCCGTCGCCGCCGCCAAAGTCCACGATTCGATGAGCGCCGTCCGGGCACTGCGCCGCGATATGGGCCGCGAAGCGCTCGACCCCCGAGAACGTGATCTGCTCGCTCCCGCCTGCTTCATCGGCGCCGTAGTAGTCTCCATAGTAGGCATCTAGCGCCGCCGATGTCGGCATTCGAGAGGCGGACGCAATGCCGCATTCGGAGCACTGCAGGAGGTTCACGCGAGGCGCTTCCTGAATGACGTGTACGGCCTTTCGACCAGCAGCATTCCCGCAGGCGGGGCACTCGTCCGACGGCAGGCAGAGCTCCGCGTCGGTCAGGTGTTTGCCAGCATGGTACGGGGTCGTTTTCATGGGGTGACGAGCTCGTACTGAAGGATCTCGCCGGGTACGATGGTGACCTGGCCGCGGACCAGTGACTCTTCGCGTCCGTCCTCGTGACGGAGCGCTGTCTCTACCCAGATTGGGCCTGAGGGCAGCGGGCCAAGCACGGTGTTTTGCATCTCGCTCGACCCTGGTCCGGGCGGTCGACCGCCGCCGATCGTCCAGCCATAGTCGTCGGGCCAACCCACTCGAATCATGAAGGTCGAGTCAGGGTGAGGGGGCTCCGCGAAGGTAATGTCGAGCCCGGCCCGGCGCGGCTGATACATGTCTGGAGCGAGTTCCACATACCCGTATCGGAGGAGTTCGTCGCGCCAGCTCTGGTCGCCGCCAACTAACGTCACGCTGTCGAAACGCTGACCCTGCAGTCCGAGCCTTCGGCCGACATCGAGCCGGGCCTGCTCACAGTCCGGTGTGAACGAGCAGTCGAATGCGCGGTGAATGAACATGGGGAGATGCTCCGGTTGTTCGCCCTCCAAGTTCAGCGGGCGCACCGAGTGGATCATCGGGCTGTAGGGCGGCAAGAGCGGTGAGGTTCCTCCCAGGATGTACTGATACTGGGCCACGTGCAGGAGCGGTTGCACTCCCGGGTGACCCTCGGTTCGACCGGGATCGAGCACGGCTTCTAGGGTCCTGCCCGGCGCCACATCTCCGTAGCGTTCGACCTGAGCGGCGACCTCGGCTCCAGCGACGATGCTGTGGTGCCCGTAGCTTGCCAAATAGATCAGGAACGCCGCCGTGTACGCTCCGAGCGCGAGGTTCGGCCTTGGGCCCCAGCCTGCGAACGCTCCAGCGGCGATGATGAATGGGATCAGGACGCGGGGCTGAGCGTACGCCCACCCCAAACCGTGCTCGGGGATTACAAAATAGAGCACCAACCATACGGCCGATACACCAACGAGCGGGCGAACAAGGTGCCGCCGTTGTCGCAGCTGGAACACCACCCCGACGATCGTGGCGACCACCATGAGCCAACCCAGCCGGCTGAACCCACCGTAGCTCTCCCAGCCAATGTCGAGGACCTGCTGCGGCAGCGTGTTCCGCTGGGTTCCCAAGCCGCCGCTTACGTTGAGTTCGGCGTAGCCTTGCCGCGCCGTCCAAGCGACGATCACGCTGAAGAGTGCGGCAGGAGCCAACGCGACGCCGGTCGATAGCACTCGGCGCAGGTCCCACTTGGCCCAGAAAATCGAGAGGATGAAGATGTGGAACCCGAACATTCCCGCGACCATCACGTGGCCGTGCGCAACCAGCAGCATCCAGATCGAGAGGGCGACGTAGCCCTTGATACTGCGCTCTTCCCAAACACGAATCGCGATTGCGATCGCGACCATGGCTAGGGCCGCCGCGAAGTTGAAGTTCGCGAATCCCATCGCCGTCACAAAGGAGTGTGAGGCGATCAGGCCAAAGAGGGCGCCGGCAGAACGGTTGGCGCCGATCGCTTGAGCGGTGACGGCAAATCCACCACAGAAGAAGAGGGCGATGACGGTCATGCCGATCTTGCCCGCGATGGCGGGGCCCGCACCTGCGAACGCGGCGACCAACCAGACAAAGAGCTGCGCGGTCGGCGTGTAGTTGCCTTCCATCAGCAAGACGTATCGCTCAGGGTCGGCGATTACGCTCGCGAAGAGCAGGTGGGTCGGCATGTCGACGCCAACGGGGAACGCGGGCAGCCAAATCGTAAGGAGACTGGCTAGCGCGACGACACCAAACGCGGCCCCGTAGAGCGGCGCCGATGGTTCGCGGAGTTCGGTCACCGGAGGATCTTCTCGCCGAGGACGAAGAAGAGGTGGCTGAAGACGAAGCGCACCGGGGTGGGGATCGTCGGCAGGCGCTCAATTCGTGAGAGCACGCGCAGGGCGAACGGGCGCTTGCCGGTCCGATAGATGTCCTCGATCGGAGCCTTCCAGTTGAAGTCCTCCAATACGTCGCCGCCGTTCAGGTGCAGGCGCACATCGCGGAAACCAGGAGGGTCCGGCCACCACGGCATGTCGAGCAAGCCGAAGTCGACTGGCTCGAGCCCCTTGGCGCGGTACGTCTCGCGAACCTTCTTGGGGAAGAAGTACTCGGTCTCGCCGTGGTTCCACTCCAGCTTAAGCGCTTTGTGCAGAAACCGGTGCCACGGGTAGCCGTAGTTGAACCCGTTGCAGTGAACCGTCATGACGAAGCGCTTCGAGCAGCGCTCCATCTCGGCGATGATGTCGCGGAAATCCTTGCGGAATCCGACCGAGACAAAGTTCCAGCAGATGTCGAACTGGCCAGGGTCGAGCCCGGTATTTGCGGGGTCGTCGCCTTCCACGACGGTGTACATGTCTTGCAGCCCCAGTCGCGCCCAAAGCTCGAGCGCTTGGGGTTCGGGGTTGAAGAGGTGCACGTGGACGCCAGCACGGGCAAACGCGAGGCTGTAGATGCCTGGCATCGCCTTTGCGCCGTCGGCTGGGAGCTCCAGCGCGGTGCGGATGTCGTGCTTGCGGACCAGTCGCGTGATCGTGCGATCCAGCTGCATCCGGTCGTAAGTGATTCCGAACGGCTCGGTCTCGGTTCTGCGCTTTGTAGATTCTGTCATAGGTGGCCTTGCTCGGCGTGATACCGGTAGGTTCCTTCAAGGATTTCAAGAACATCGGTGCGGGTGGGCTCGTAGCCGAGCTCACGTTTTGCCTTGCCGATGTCGATCTTGCGGTCTGCGATAAAGAGATTGATTCGTGCGTGCGTTAGCGGTGCGTTCCAGTCCGGCGCGACTTTGCTGGCCAGAGAGAACACCGTCGCCGCGAGTCGAGCGATCCTGAGCGGAACGCGCACATAGCGACGTCGAACGCCCGCCAGCTCGCCTGACACGCGGAGGATATCGCCCAATGTGTGGCTCGCCCCAGAGTTCACGAGGTAGATGCTGCCCGCGTCGCCCTTCTCGGTAGCGAGGATGAGGGCCTGGATGAGGTCGTCGATGTGAATGAGCGGCTTCTGCGCCTGATCGGCCGGGCCGATGAGCGGGAAGACCCCCTTCTTAACCATGCCGAAGAGCTTTCGGAGCTCGGAGTTGTCTTTGCCCGGACCGGCGATGACGCACGGCCGAATCATCACGACGTTCAGGCTCTGGTTCTCGTGGAGCTTAAGCAGCTCAAGCTCCGCGGCTCGTTTGGAGCGCTGGTACGGGGCCTTCGGATTGCACGGGCTAGTCTCGTCCACAATTGGGGTCTGCGGAGCGCCCATCGCGGCGGTGCTGCTGATGTGAACCAATCGAAGCCCGTCGTGCTTCAGGACTTCGTTCGCCACGTTGCGCGTGCCGTCTCTGTTGACGGCCATGAACGCTTCGAGCGCGGATCGGCCAGAGTCGAAGGTACCGGCGACGGCGCAGGCGCTGTGAATGACGGCGTCCACGCCGTCGCACATCCCTTCAAGACTGCTGGGGTCAGAGAGATCGCCGACGAATGCTTCGTCGTAGAGCCCCTCAATCGGAGCTCGGTTGGACGTCTCGCGGACCAGCACGCGTACCCGATCGCCTCGCTCGTGCAGCGCATGCACGATGTGTCTTCCTACAAAACCAGTGCCTCCGGTCACGAGAATCGTGCGGGGGGATTTGCGACGTTTGGCCATGCAGTGCGGGGAGGACGGGATACGAGCGTCCTCACTTATCACATCGCGGCCCACCTCGCGATTGGAGGGCTCGGTTCGAGTGCGACGCGTCGCCGCCGGCGCGGAGGTCACCGGCTGAAACTCAAGGGGCGCCTTCCCAGGATTCGCAAATGGAATCGTCGATCTCTTCCATCCCTTCGGCACCAGACAAGATGACCGAGACTGCTCCGCCATCGAAGGGGTTGCTCTCGAAGCGAGACCATGACGGCTCGTCGCCGAAATCACAGGTCCCGTTTTCGTCGAGGTCGATGTACCATTCGAAGAACCAGCCGAAGAGGTCGGTGTCGAGCACATTGGGCACGCTGAGCTCGAACTCGCCGGACTCGATCGGGAGTCGCTCCTCGAGCACGAACGAGTCGTCATCGTTGCTCGGCACCCTTACGTGCAAGATACCGCCGATGAAGGAGTCCATCCCCACGAAGGTGATGCTCACCGACGCAAGCCCCTCCACATCCGGCCCCTCCACATCCGGCTCCGCTGCGTCCGGCTCCACGTCCGGCTCCGTTGCGTCCGGCTCGGCATCGAGTTCAGGCACATCTGGTTCCGCGACGTCTGGACCCCTGTCCTCTTCGGCATCCTCTTCGGTGTCCGGTTCGGTGTCCGAGGCGTCGTTCCCTGCGTCGGGGGCCAACGCGTCAAGTCCTGTATCCTGCTCGGTGACCTCTGTTCTTGCGCTGCACAGGGGCGCGACCTCGTCAGGTCCGAGAGGCTCGAACTCGGTCTCAATGAGACGCACTAGAGCCTCGACGCTGTCGGTCAAATCTCCTTTGACCACATTCAGCGTGAACATGAAGTCGCCCGGTCGAAACTGTCGCGATCGCGAATTGAACGACAAGACTTGGTTTGCGGCCGCGAAATCTGAACAAGCCCCGCCAAACGGGAAGCTCGTGTTGTCACACACGTCTCCAGAGTTCGGAAACGACCTCTTCTCGCAGCAAAGCTGGAACAGAAGCTCGCCTTCCGCTCCCTCGGGATCGACGGTTGCGCTGCCGTCCACGGTGAACGTGTTCTCCGACCCTATGCATCCCGCCCCGCCATCGTCTTCGAACGTCGCGACTTCATATCCGTCTTCGTCCGCGCCTTCCGCACCGACTCCAATCCAATTGGCGACACTGACGACGGCCGTGAGTTCAGGGGTTGGAGCGGGAGTATCGCTCTCATCTCCGGAACATCCGATAATGAGGGCCGAGAACCCCGCGCTGATGAGTACGACGAATCTGGTCATGGTGGCGCAGGTCGGTTTGGGAGTGTTGTGCATTTCGGGCTCTACCCGACTCTACCCGACTCTCGCCGAGTGGAGCGGCTGCGGCAGATTCTAACAGACTACACCTCCGCAAGCGCTGGCGCTGAGGATAGTCCTAACAGGAAGCCGTCTCCCTGCGACCAGACGCAGAACGGGCTGTCCCCGCGCCGAAGCGTCCCGTCAGCATTCCAGCAACGCAACGAGGCCATAGCCGGCTAGGAACGGAGTGTGAGAGCGCTGCGGGCTGCTACGGATGAGTTCGCGGAGCTGCCACGGTCCGCATCGGCCGCTTGTCGCCTCTGCCCCGCTCCGCTCCCCTGTTGCCGTGCCCGGAGCTGCCTGCGCTACTTGAGGTTTCCGCGAGCTCCGGGCGCAACAACGGGCGCGAGTTGTCGGCACGAGTTCGCAGTGCCGTTCTCCTGCAAGAGTCGCGGATTCTGCCCGTCGTGCTGCGGACGACACATGACTTCGACGGCGGCGCATCTGGTGGACCATGTCCTGCCTGACGTGCCGTACCGCCAGTGGGTACTGACGCTGCCCTTCGAGTTGCGCCTGTCGGCGGCCTACGACCCTGAGCTGTGCTCAGCGCTGCTGCGTCTAGTTGCGCGCCAACTCAAACGCTGGACGCTGGAGAAAGCTCGGGAGCTTGGTGTGGCGCGTCCGGTCCGGGGTGGTCTGACCGTGACGCAGCGTTTCGGGTCTGATCTCCGTCTCAATCCCTACTTCCACACGGTGACTCCAGACGGTGTGTTTGGTTTGAGCGCCGATGCAAACGCTATGGAGTTTGTGCGCGTGCCGGCACCTTCAACCTCCGAGGTGGCGGGAATCGTCGACCGTGTTCGCGGGTACGCCGTTCGGGTGCTGCGCCGCCGAGCTCGTCGCAAATCTCTTCGCAGCGCCCTGCGTTCGCGGACGATGTAGAGCCGAGGCACTGCTGGTCGTGCGTGCCCGCCCTCGCGCCAATGGCCCCAAAGTACATCCGGTATACCTGGATCGCATCCTCAGACCGCCGGATCGCTCGGACCGTCAACGCGTTCTCCCCCGTCGCCAGTGTAAGTTCGAACTCAAACGTATTCGACTCGACTTCGATGGGCCGGAACCTCGCATCATTCCAACTAAAGGAGACCGCAGCTCTGACCGTCGAGGATGATCCACTCGACGTCGTCGGGAAGGGAGCTTCCGGCAGTCTCCAAACAGCCTTCGGGGCCGGAGTCTGTGGGCGTCGCGTCTGCGTCCCCTGCATCTTGGGCCGAGTCGGTCGACGTGTCCTCGGCGTCGGGGGCGTCATCGATGGCGTCGTCTGGGTCGTCCTGCGACGAGTCCCCTCCGCACGCGACGAGGACCAAAACGATTCCGGCAATGGGCGAGAATTGACGCATAGATAAGGAGGTTTGGGCTCGAGTTCCGAAAACCTAGCGCCGCACGCGACACGCGTCGACCGGAACGCCCAGGTTCGACACTCTTCGGCTACCTGGCGCCACTCCGCGGCGTGCCGCCGCCGTCGCGCTCCACGCGGTGGAGGTTTTGCCCCATCCGGCCCGTCTTGGCCTACTTGAAGAGGCCGCCCAGCACGCCAGATTTGCTAGGGAGCCGCCGGTGCTGATCAGGTTGTTTACTCCAAAGCCCTTGTCCTCTGCGGCCGGCGCGGGAGCCGGCAGCGCCGGCTGCGTCGACTGGCCACGGAGCATGTAGCCGAGGCCGCCGGCGTCCATTCCCGTGCGCGGCTAGCAGGGTGCCGAGCGGGCTCGGCTCTGATCCGCAAAAGCCGGTCGCGGTCGCTGCGCCGGTGGGCCCATCCGTTGAATCCGCGACGAACGGCCCACTCCCGAGTGTCTCGCCCTCGAACGATGTCTGGATCTCCTCGCCGTCCTCTCGGAGGCGGTAAGCGTGTGTGGTTTCGGCGGCGATGAGCAGCACAGCTTCGCCTGGTCCGTCTGGCCGCGCTGCGAGATGGACTGGCGCTCGCGAGAGCTGAAGTTCAACAACAGGTGTGGCCCCGCCCGCCTTGTAAATATGCACTGCACCGGGGTTGGTAGCATCCTCCCCGAAGGAGACCGCGAACCATTCCAGGCCGGTTCCAAGCGGCAGCCAGACCACCCCAGTTACACCGCCCGAGTCGTTCCTCACGGTCGTGACGCATTCCCAGTTCAGGCCGTCCGCGCGGTACACATTCACTGGGCTGCGGCCCCCGCTAGTCGCGAGAAAATCACGGCGGTCCTCCGTGTTCCCAAGCAGCCATACGTGCTGATGTGGATCGGGCAAGGTGAGCGCGAGCGCCTCTGGGTCAGCGGAGAGAGCTGCGGTGAACACGCCTTCCCCTGTGGCGATATAAGTTCCTGCAATACCAGCCGCGGCGACGTGTCGGTCGTATCGACCGAGCAGACTCGGCGGAACCCAAACTGTGCCAACCTCGGTCGTCTCGCCGGACGAAGACATGGAGACCCACTGGTAACTCTCGTTGTAGCGGCTGATCAACCACTCGCTGCTGCCGGAGCGGGTTCGACTCCCGACCACCCGATCCCCCGCCGCGAGTTCACTTCCACGAGCGGAGTAGTGCCGGTCGGCGGTACGCTTACGATCACCATGCGAGCGTGAGCATCATCGAGCGCTACGACGGGTTGGCCGTCAAGAAGTCCGCCGACGGCATGCAGGATAGGACGGGTTGGAACGTCATCGAATACGAAGAACGGCCCCGTTAGTGTCGGCGTTTGAAAGACCGGGGCGCTCGGCGGGCTCGGAGCGACCGGGTCGCTGGAAAGAGGCGGGGTGGTTTCGATGGCGGCGTCTGTCGCCGGCACATCGGGAGGGGCCGGGATCGTGTCGGCCCCCGTGGTGTCCAGTGCGTCCGTCTCGGACGCGTCCTCAGAGCGGATCGTTTCGACAACATCCTCGGTCGCCGCAACACCATCGTCGAGGGATGCTGGGCTCTCGTTGCAGCCAATCGCCGCGACTGCCAACAGGAGGGTTCCGATTCGTCGAGTGGCCGGTGCGTCTCGCCTCAAGCGTCTATTGCTGCGCGGCGCTTCTCCTCGAATCGTCCAATGAACCAAGGGAGGGTGATGTAGAATGGAAGTTCAACTGCCATCCAGGGCGGCCCATCGAACATCTGCAAGGCGGCGATCCCGCCGAGAAGCGAGAAGAACCCTACGATCATCGCCAAGGTCAGCGGCTTCGTCTCGCAGAAGCGCGACGCGATGAAAGCTGCAACGACGGCCTGGCCGAGATGGGCCACAATCGTGACGAGGAAAGCGGTCGCGGGGAGCGTCGATAGATAGGCGTTGAACGCTTCCGTATCCCGCGGGTCGAGACCCTCAGGCATCGGAAAGAAGACGGTCGAGTTCAGCTGGATGATCGCCATATTGAAGGCCATTCCGAGGATGACTCCGGCGAGGACAGCGAGGAGGTTTCTAGCCATTTGGGGCAGTTGGGGCTGGTTTGAGGCCGCGCTCGGCCGACTGTGATCGATTCAGGGAACCTACCCCCAATTCGTGTCGCTGGCGTAGCAAATCTTGCGAATGTGCAGCCTCGTCGCGCCCGCTCGCCATCCGCTGCCAGCAGCTGAGACCACACTCGGCCCTCAGTCAGGGTCGATGAGCCGTCTACAACTCCGCGCCGACTTGGCGAATACCCCCCGCGAGGTGGTACAACCCATCCGGTGTCCTCACCCCAAGAAAATCGCTTCCCGATCTCGATCGCCGTCCTCGCGCTGGTCGCATATATCGTGTTGATCTGGGCGAACTCCGTGGGCGGGGGACCGGTGTTCGATGACCATTTCCTCGTCGTGCAGCAGGACTGCTTCCGGACTGTCCGCGGCATGATTGATATCGCGACCCTCCAGCACTGCACGTACCGGCCGCTTCGCTATCTCTCGTATGGCGTCGACGACCTGATTTTCGGCGGACAATTCTGGGGATTCCACATCGGGAACATTGGGCTGCACTTACTGGCGACGCTCATCGCCGGCCTGCTCGCGCTTGAGCTCGGGCGGCGCGCTGCTCCGAGCGGAGCCCGCAAGGCTGGCCCAAATTCCGGCTCAGGCCCACCGGAGCGTGGCGTCCTCTGGTTCGCGATCGCGGTCGCCGCGTTTTGGGCAGTACACCCGGTTCAGACCGACAGCGTCTCCTATGTGTCCGGACGCCGCGATATCCTTGCCGGCCTCTTCACAATGGCCAGCGTCTGGCTGGCGCTTGTCGCCGATCGCAAAGGCGGGCTTTGGTGGCTTCTGCCTCTCTGGACCACGCTCTTCGCCTTCCTGAGCAAAGAGTCCGCAGTCGTCATACCGGCCCTCTTCCTTGTCTGGAAGTTGCGGGAGATTTCACTCAAAGACTGGGTGAAATCCAACCTTGGGGCGTTCATCTCGGGTGTCGTTGGCCTCACGCTCTCGTTCATGATGGTGTTGTATCGCGGCGTCTTCGCCAGTCACTCGAATCGCGGATTCGAGTGGTGGGGCGGCACGATGGTCTCGAACTTCGCGACCGTCGCGGCGCTGCAGGTGAAGTACCTGCAGCATGTCTTCCTCTCCGCGCCACTCATCGGCGACTATAAGCCGCACTCCATCGCTCTCGCCGAGTCGTTCGCTGATCCCCGCTCCGTCGTCGGCGTGCTGCTAATCATCGGACTCTGTGCGATTATGAGGTTCACGCGAAACAAGCGTCCGCTCGTGGCCTACGGCATCGCTTGGTACTTGCTGTCGCTGACCCCAGTCAGCCACATCTTTCCTCACCACGAGCTCTACGCTGAGCACTACCTCTACATTCCACTTTTCGGCGCAGCCGTCGCGATCGTCGACACCGCGCGATGGGCAATTCAGAGGTTGGATGTTCGCTCCAGCATTTACGGTGGCGCCTTCGTGCTCGCCCTAGGAATCATGGGCGTCATGGTCGTTGATCGTAACCGAGACTTTTCCGACGAACAGACATTCTACGAGAACGTCATCAGCCATTCACCGCGGAACCTGCGGGCGATGTCGAACCTCGCGAACATCTACTTTGACGACGAAGAATGGGAGAAGTCGCTTGTCTACTTCGAACAACTCAGCCCCCTCTGGGAAGCTGGGACCGGCGATCAGCTCAACCACGAGATGCGGCTAGTACAGGCCGCGATGGCCGTCGGCCGACAAGAACTGGCTCGAACCACCATCGAACGCGTGGCTACGGACCACGCCGAACTCGGCATCGGCCATCGCTGGCGAACCGAGGTCTGTATGCAGGAGGACGACCCCGCCTGTGTCTTTGATGCTTCGCTCGACTGGTGGGCCGTGACACGGAACGAACGCGGCATTCCCATCGCAGTCGAGGCGTTCCACCTCGGGAGCCTCGGGGCGGAAGCGGCGCAGCGTCTCGCGGACACCGCTCGAGCCAGCTCTGACCGTCTCGATACCTCGTCTATGCAAGGGATCGCCGCAGCGCTCGGTCAGATCGGTAACGAGGCCGGCGCCTTTGAGTTGCTAGTGAGTTGGCGAGAGCCGACGGATCCTTCTCTCGACCCGATGATCTGCGAAATTGCGAATCGACTCCCAAGCGCAAGCCCACCTGATTACTGCCCAGACAATGCTCCAACGCCTCCTCCTTCTCAGTAGCCTGCTCGTCGTCGGCCTAGTCGCCGGATGCTCAGAGCAACCGGTGACACCAGCCGAGCCTGAGGAATCCGCGCCTGCCGAACAGCAGCTCGCGGACGACCCGCGTTCTGCCGAGCCCGCGCCGAATACACCTCCCGGTGAGCTCGCGGGATCGCTCGCCGAGCCCGCCGAAACTCTGCCAGGGTCGCGCTACACTTTGGACGCGGTTGCCTACAGCGTCGCGCGACTGTCCGCGACGCCGGTCAGGTTCCCGGCTCCGACCGAGCGGGCAGACTTCGAGGCGTGGCGACAAGAGGCGAAGGAGCGCCTCGTCCGCAGCCTCCACATTTTCCGGCTGACGGACGGCCACCAAGGGCTCGAGCCGGTCGTTATGGCGAGCGAGTCATTCGACGGATATCGTCGCGACGAAGTTTCGTACTTCGTTGACTTCGGGCTCAGAGGGCGAGCGTTTCTCTACGTCCCCGACGCTCCTGGCCCGCATCCGGCGATTGTCTTCTGGCATGGCCACACCTTTGGCGGCTACCTTTCGTCGGCTGGTATCGAGCCATACGGCGCCGAGACGAACGCACACCACGGAGGCGCCGCGGCGCTCGCTGAGGCCGGCTATGTCGTGCTGGCGCCCAACGTGCGAACGTTCGGAGAGTCAGGCGGCGTCGAGGCTCACGAGCACTATGAGCGCATCCTTCGACTCGCAGGCGGGTCCGCGCTCGGTACCTTCGCTTCCGACGCGCATCGAGCGGTCGACTTCCTCACGTCACTCTCTTACGTCGACGCCGATCGAATCGGAGTAACGGGCCTCTCCCTCGGTGGCTTGCTCACGCTGCTCTCGGCCGCCCTGGACGAGCGAGTCGCGGCTGCAGCGCCACAGAGCTTCTTCGGAAGCTACCGACGGACCTTGCTCACGACGAGCAACTGCCCGTGTAACTATGCGGGCGTGCTCGGGGTGGACTTCGATATCGCCGACCTCGCCGCCCTCGCTGCCCCCACCCCGATGTTGATCGTCGCGGGCACGGCTGATTCAGAGTTTCCGGTTGTCGCGATGCGCGATGCGTTCGCACAGACATCTGCCAGCTACCAGCTGATCGGGAGCGATGCCCTCGAACTCGCGGAACACTCCGGCGGCCATGAGTGGATCGCTGAGCCAGCGATCGCATTCTTCGACCAAGAGTTCAGGAGCCAAGAATGAACATACCCGTTCAGCCCGCGACCCAACGAGAACGCCTCACCATTATTGTCACGGCCGCGCTTCTCTCCATACTCTACGCGGTGAAGATCCATGATCCGGACGCCTGGTGGCACCTCGCAACCGGTCGGTGGATCGCACAGAACGGCTCGATTCCCGCCACGGACCCGTTCTCCTTCCTCGCGGCGGGCGAGACCTGGAACTACGTCAACTGGCCCCCGGACCTCTTCTACTACTTTGCCTACTCCGTCGGCGGGTTCACCGCGCTGGTAGTCAGCAAAATGCTGATCGCCGCAGGGCTGTTGACCGCCATTGGTGCGGCGGCCCGCAACGCTGGAGCGCGGCTCTCTGCGTGTGTGTCGATGATGGTCGTCGTCGGTGTCTTGAGCCAGGCTCGATTCGCGCTGCTCCGGCCGAACGCCTTTGGTGGGCTACTTCTGGCGCTCTCCTGCGCGGTTCTGCTGCACTGGATGCAAAAGCGTGACCGAAGCCTCTGGGCGCTGCCCGTGATCGCGGCGCTGTGGATGCCGACGCACGGCACCGCGATTCTGTCTGTCGGCGTCGCTCTCGTCGCCGTGGTAGCTGTCGCCTTGGACCGTAATCGCACCGGGCTTCGGACCGCCGGATTCGTACTCGGCTCGATAGTGCTCCTGCTGATCGTTCTGCCGTCTGGCCGTCAGATCGTTGGTGTGATTGGGCAGATGGACCAGACAAGTAATGCGGTCGCTGCCACTCTCGAATGGGCGCGAATCGACTTCGCAGCGCCACGGACATGGATGCCCGGACTGACCGTGCTCATCGCGCTTATCGGCGGCGCTTGGTTCGCGTGGAAGTCTCGAAAAGACGAGCCGACGAACAACACGTGGGCGCCGTTGGGTCTCGCGTGCGGTGCTGCATTCTTAGCTCGCGGCTATGAGCGCAACCTTGCGGAAGCCCTTGTTCTGGCGGGCCCTGCGGTCGCGCTCGTCATCAGCGAGGTGTCGAAGGCGGCAGAGGCGCGCAAGCTCCAACTACTCGCCAAAGCGGCACCCCTCGGGGTTGCACTGGCGCTGGTGGGCGGGCACCTCGCAGTCGAGCCAGACAGCGCGCTGGACTCACGGTGGGGCTTCGGAGTTGACGAGTCTCGCTATCCTCACGACACGCTGGCGACCCTCAAGCACCTGCCACCGGGCCGCACGATCAACAACTTTGGGATCGGCGGCTACCTGATCTGGAACGAGATTCCCGAGGGTGTGTTCTGTGATGGGCGCACATTCGCGCTCTACACCAACGAGATCTTCGACAACGAGATCATGCCGACGATGCGCGACGAAGAGAGTCTCGAAGCCGTCGCTGATCGCCATGACGTCACGTATGGCTTGGTATCGACTGGCTCGCTCCCTTATCGCTTGATGATGACGTCCGGGTCCTGGACACCGATCTTCCATGGGGAATCGACGTCGCTCTTCGTCCGCGCGTCGCGGCAGCAGGTGGTCATCAATTCAGGGCGGCTCTTGCTGCCAGAGCTGCGTTGGGATGACGAACCGGGTTGGTCTGAAGCTTGGTATAGTGGAGTCCTACGGAATCCGTCTGGGGCAGCCTACCTGGCACGTTCGATCGCGCAGTCGAACCTCGAAGCGCCCAACAACCCAGTCCTGATCAAGGTTGTGCCGTATCTCAATGAGGTCGCGCAGGCGGTCATCAGCCGCGCTCGAGTCTACGATGTTGCCCTCTGGCCGCCCGAAGACGACGGGGAGTAGCGCCCTGAGACCGCCTATGGTCGAAACTCCACCCAGTCCCCCGACTGAACTAGTCCGAGGTCAGTCCACGTCCCTGCTGGCCATTCGACTCGAACGATAGCCTCTTGGGCAGGGCCGAGGCCGAGGTGGAGCCGGTGCGGTCGGACCGCTCCATACGACCCGCCACCGATCAGGGGCTGCGCGCTGCAACGTGATGGGGTGCAGTGCTCGACAATGGAACCCGGCGGCGCGCCCACAGAGATCCATCCGTTGTTGGGAGGTTGTGTGCCCCAAAGCGCGGCGAGTTCGTCGTCCGCGATCGTCGCTACGATAGCGTCCAGTGCGCCGTCTCGATTGATGTCTCCTACGGCGAGCCTGACAGGTCCATTCGCCGATCGGGGGCCCAAGCCGGCAGCGTCTTTGCTGGTGAACACGCCCGTTCCATCGTTGATGTGGGCCATGAAGTATGGGCGTGTGGATAGTCTGCGATCAACGGGCCAATCTCACTAAAAAGGACCGGAGCCTCTATCCCTGTGGTGGGGCTATCGACCAGGAGATCCATCCTCGTCGAAGTCGTCGACCGCGGAGTGGGACCAACCGCCAATCTCCTCGCTTAACTCTATCTCGACCACCTCCCTGCCGCCCTCATCACCCCAGGTCAGGAGCTCGGCCCGATCACGACCGAACAGGAGGACTTCGAGCCTCTCGTTCCCGTAGATATCTCTCAGGCCCACGCAGCCGAGTGGGCTCCACGCGAGAGTTTCGAGATCGAACCTCGGCAGAATCGGCGTAGCGATTTCAAGCGGATGGATCGGCTCTACACTTTCTGGAGTTGGCCCGGCTCGGCTTCCATCGACCAATACGACTTCAGAGTGAAGCAGTATGGATTGGCCCGCGACCCTCGCCTCCGCGAGGAGTGTGAGAGTGGTGCCGAACTCTTCCAGTACAGCGTTGTGCAGTATGACAGCCAGCGCTGGCGTCTACGCTCAGCCCTCCTCGATCAAGAATTCATCGGGCTCTAACTCCGTATTGAAGTCCCCCAAGGTCGAATCATCCGTTGAGATCGCCAATCGAATCTCAACGGTGGACGTTGGCACCGGTTGGAGTCTCAGCATGACCCAGGTGTGCTGGCCACCCTGAATTCCGAAGACTACGTCCAGCTCTTCTCCCTCTGAGATTGACTCAAACTCGAAGCGCTCTTCGACCGCGTCGTAACTCCCGACGCCCAGATAGTCTCGATGGTGACACCGAGACTATCTGAGTCCGCCGAGCAGGCACTGAAAGAAAACATGACGGCTAGTTCGCCGATGAAGGCATCTAGTCTCTTCATGAGCGGTTCGGCCGGGAATGAGTGTCCTCCTCCCGCTAACGAAGGCTTACCGAACACTAAATAGCTGTTCATATGGCTAAACCGAAGTGGTGAAACTCGCTGGTCTTGGGTAGCTCTCGAAGAGGACCGAGCCCAAAAACGACTGAAGCGACCCGAGCGGGTCGCTTCAGTAATGCCTTGAATCAGCCGGTCGTCAGGTCGATATCGCCAAGATTAGCGTACCGCCTGAGACATTCGAGCCTCCCACAAAGAAGAGGCCGCCGCGCGTGGTCATCGTCGAGCCACCGCCAGGCACCTGAATGCGAAACTGCTGTTGACCGCCCGAGCTAGAGACCAGCTCGATCGTCGCGCTCCCTCCGCCAGGAAGGCCGACCGATCGCGACTGCCCAACGCTGAGCGAGAAGCTCTGCATGCCGTGTTGTCGGAAGGAGTTGTACTGACCGAACTGTCGCTGGAGTCGACTCGAGAGCCCCGAGAGGGAGCTGTCGATTCCGCCGCCATTGTTGTTGCCAACGACGACGCGCACTTCCACGCTCACGTTCTGAGCCTGCACCTCGGCGGGTGTGCCGAAGGAGAGGAATCCGAAGGCGAGCAGCGCGGTAAGGAGCGGAGCGAAGTAGGTTTTCAGGGCGTAGCTTGTCATGGCAGCACCTGTCCTGTGGGGCTGAACTCACTAGAGTGTAGCGCGTTCAGACCGAAAGGGGCAGCTAAGGGGTAGGAAATTGAGACGTTGGCTCTAGAGCGAGCCGGAGCCTCCCGACGGGGCATCCTCAGACTCCTTTTCCCAGGAGTCTGCTGAACCTTCAGGGGCGATCCACAACACCGGTGCGATGTCGTTGTCCTTGTCTTCGGGCTGGAACGTCCCTTCGAAACCCTTGTCGAGCCCGTCCCACTCGTATCCGACGGTCTCTGCGGTCTGGTAGTAGTAGTTGTGAATCTCGACGGGGTCCGTCTGAGCGCTGTCTGGCGCAGTAAACGGTAACATAACCATCACAACAGCGGCCGCGGTCAGCGCGCTCGCGAAGACAGCTCGGTTAGCACCGAGCATTCCTGTGAAGCGAGCGAAGAACGAAGCCTTTACCGGCGCCGCCTCGACCTCAGTGGCAGCCACCTCAGCATCGATTGCGCGGTCAATCCGCCGCGCAAGAGCTGAGAAGTCGACCTTGTCTGCGGCCATCTCAATGGGGACACGGACTAGTTGGCTGAACTCTCGCATGCCCTCAACGGCGTCACTAACCTCCGAGTGCGCGGCGATATACGCCTCGACTCGAGCCAGCTCACCAGCGTCGTGAAGTTCACCATCTGCAAAGGCAACCGCTAGCGCATCCATCTCAGAAGTGCGCTCGCTAGTAGCGATCGCGCCTTCGATCCGTGCGAAGAGCCCGTCGAAGTTCACCTGCTCAGCTGCGTGCTCAATCGGAGCAGACACGAGCCAGTTCATCTCCTTCAGAGCTTCCAGGTACTCACGCGCACTCGCATCGCTCTCGATCAGCTCTTCAGCTTTCGTAAGATCGGCACCTGAGAGCTCTCCATCTGCGTAGAGCTCAAGGAGCATTCGGATGTCAGTTTTTGCAGGTTGCATGAGGTTCGCCTTCTTCAGCAGGCGGCTGGTTTGCCGCGTTGGTGATGTTCATACGACGCGGCCTTACGAAGAATATTCACGGTTGAAGAAGATCCTTGGGAGTTTTTCCCAAATGAATGGGAAATCGTCCGGTCAGCTAGTCGACCTTCAAGCGCTCGCCGACGTATTCGGCGAGTTCCTTCTGCATGTTCTTTCGAGCGTGGTGAAGTCGCGACATGACAGTGCCAATCGACACTTCCATGATGTCGGCGATCTCTTGATACGAGAGCCCTTCAACCTCGCGCAGGACGATCGCCTGGCGGTGGTTTGGAGATAGAGTTCCGAGCGCTTCCTCAATTTTCTCGAGAAGCTCGCGGCGCCCATAGACCTTCGCGGGGTTAACACCGAGCCTGGAGGGCAGCAGTGAGCCGACGTCTTCGACCTCATCGTCGCGCATGATCGCGTCGTCGTAGTCGACCGTGCGCTGGCGCTTCGCCTTGCGGAGAAAGTCGATGCAGACGTTCGTCGCGATTCGATAGGCCCACGTATAGAACGAGGATTGCCCTTCGAATCGGACAAGGTTTTTGAAGACCTTCACAAAGGTCTCCTGCACCAAGTCCATCGCGTCGTCCTGGTTCCGAACCATGCCGTAGCAGAGGCCAAAGATCTTACGCTGATAGCGCTCGACCAGCTTCTGGAACGCCATTCGGTCGCCGTTTCGGGCGAGTTTGACGAGATTGATGTCGGTTTCTTCCATCCGCTATCGGCACCGCTGAGACGACGGCGGTGTTAGTCGAAAACTGTGGTTCCGATCAAGCAACACCAACCGGCAAGGTCAGGACTCACACTATGCGCCATTTTGACATCATATGCGCAAGGCAATGGCAGGGGCCCGAAGAAATCCTAGTCGGGCGCTGAACAGCGCACGACCTCTGTCATGCTGGTGATGCCTTCCAGCAACTTACCAATCGCCGCCTGTCGCAGCGTTTGCATGCCCATTCGCATGGCCTCCGCCTTGAGTTCTGCCGCGGAAAAGCCCTGCAGAACGTACTCTTTCAGTTCTTCGTTCATGACCATGATCTCGTAGAACGCGATACGGCCCTTGTTGCCGGTTCCGTTGCACCGGTCACAGCCCTTTCCTTCGTAGATCTCGGCGCCCTCGATAAGCTCCTCTGGGACCTGCAAATCACGCAACTCTTGTGGATCGATCTCCATGAGCTCTTTGCAGTTGTTGCAGACCTTTCTGCCGAGGCGCTGTGCGAGGATGAGGTTGACGGAGGCGGTTACGAGGAAGGGCTCAATGCCCATGTTGAGCAGACGAGAGATCGTCGACGGTGCGTCGTTTGTGTGCAGCGTGGAGAGCACCATGTGGCCCGTGAGTGCTGCTTTAACCGCGATTTCCGCCGTCTCGAAGTCTCGAATCTCACCAACCATGATGATGTCCGGGTCCTGGCGAAGGAACGACCGGAGCGCTGCCGCGAAGTTGAACCCGATGGAGTCCATCATCTGCGACTGGTTGATGCCGCTAAGGTTGAACTCGACCGGGTCCTCCGCGGTCGAGATGTTCTCGGTGACCTTATTGAGCTCGGCGAGCGCTGAGTAGAGCGTTGTCGTCTTGCCGGAACCCGTCGGGCCGGTAACGAGCACCATGCCGTAGGGCATGTGAATCATCTTCTTGAAGTCCGCCAGAGGAGCGGGCTCGAAGCCGAGCTTCGTCATGTCCAACTGCAGGTTCGACTTGTCGAGAAGTCGAAGGACGATCTTCTCGCCGAAGAGCGTGGGCAGGCAGGACACACGATAGTCCATCTCCTTGCCCTCACCGAGCTTCAGCTTGATACGACCGTCCTGTGGCAGGCGGCGCTCGGCGATGTCGAGCTTCGACATGATCTTCACACGAGACGCGACAGCGTTCTTCAGCTGGATCGGCGGCTTCATCACCTCGTAGAGGACACCGTCAATCCGGTAGCGGACGCGGAAGTCCTTCTCGTAGGGTTCGATGTGAATGTCCGACGCGCCTCGCTTGATCGCGTCGACCAGAATCATGTTGCAGAGGCGAACGATCGGGCCCGCCTCTGACTCCTCCGTGATCTCCGAGACGTCGAAGCCTTTGTCGTCCTCGCCCGAGTCGACCGAGATGGCGTCGAAGTCGATCGATTCGAGGATGGAGCCTAGGTCGCCGCCTTCCTCCTCTTCGATTTGATAGTACTTCTTGATCGACTCGCGAATCTGAACCTCAGACGCGACAACAACCTCGATTTGGTAGTTGGTCAGGAACTTGAGGTCGTCGATCGCCGTCAGGTTCGATGGGTCAGCCATCGCAACGATTAGCACACCGCCCGCACGGTTGATCGGAAGACACAGGTGTCGTGTCGACACCTCCTTCGGCACCAGCGCTATCACCTCAGCGGAGATATCGAAGTCCTCCAGGTTGATCGATGGAACACCGTACGTCTTCGAAAGGAACTGCGTCAGCTCCGTCTCGTCGACGAAGCCCAACTTGGTCAGCGTGTACGCCAGGCGCTCGCCGTTGGAGCGTCGATCGTCTTCCGCGCGTTGCAGCTGCGCGAGAGAGATCATGTTCTCGCGGAGCAGAAGCTCGCCGAGCTTATCAGTCGCCATGCGTGGAGTCGGTGGTTCTGGTGGTGAAAGCAGAAGGAGGGGCCAGAAATTGTATCCGCCGACGACAACAAAGGTCAATTAGGGCAGTGGATCGGTGCAGCTATGGCGGGTGTGAAGACCCCCGCATGACCACCCGAATCTACGCGCTGCGGCGTGCGTCACCCATCGAAGTCCAAAAATGTAACCGACCGGAGCCT
>JBLHWZ010000021.1:0-34583 GCA_047629415.1 Bradymonadia bacterium
CTCGACACCAGGGATCGGCACTCCGATCGTGCCGAACTTGCGATGCTCTGGATTGTTGGCGGACGCAATCGGTGAGGTCTCGGTGAGGCCGTAGCCCTCGAAGACAAGAATACCGATGTCGTCGATGAACTCGCCGACCTCCTTTTGGAGCGCGGCTCCACCTGAAAACGCGTACTTCAGACGGCCACCGAATTTCTCGCGGACCTTGGAGAACACGAGTTGATCGAGCACCCCGTGCTGGGTGTTTACCCAGAGCGACTGCATGCCCTTGGACTCAAGCTCCCGCTTCCGTTTGGAGATGTTGAGCGCGCGGCTGAAGAGGAACTTGGTGACGGGTGACTCGTCCGCCATTCGCTTCTGAAGGCCGTCGTAGATCTTGTTGAAGACACGAGGCACGGAGAAGAGCACCGTTGGTTTTACGAGTAGGAAGTCGTCCATCAGCGTCGCCACGCCGCCAGCGATGCCGATCGAGCAACCTGCGCTGAGCATGCAGTGCAGCTCCGCAGTTTGCCCGAACGAATGAGCCCAGGGCAGGAAGGAGCAGGACACGTCATCTGACTCACGCGGGAACACTTCGTTAACTGCGTTCACGTTTGACGTGAAGTTGTCGTGGCTCAGGATCACGCCTTTCGGGTTTCCTGTCGTGCCGGACGTGTAGATCAGGCCAGCCGTCTCCGAGCCATCTGGTTCGAGGCTCGGGACCGGCTGGGCCTCCCC
Source organism: Bradymonadia bacterium (assembly GCA_047629415.1). Classification (GTDB taxonomy): domain Bacteria; phylum Myxococcota_A; class Bradymonadia; order REDH01; family REDH01; genus CBDUJZ01. Next base: position 718 of record JBLHWZ010000021.1, read on the forward strand.
ACGCGACATCCAAGCTGCGTACGAATAGTCCTCCGACGTGCTCTCGATGCACACGATTTCCTGGAGGTGCTCGATCTCGTCCATGAACTTGATCGTCTTTTGGTAGATCTCCTCGTTTGCGACGATGAGGACAACTGCCCCAGAGTCCTCAAGGATATACTTCCAGTCCTTTGGGAGTTGGGCCTCGTACATGGGCACGAAGTGCGCGGCGAGTCCGTACGTCGCGTACGCTGCGACGGCCCACTCCTCTCGGTTGTTTGAGATGATCGCGACCTTCTTCCCGCGCTCGACGCCCATCTTACTCAGAGCAGCGCGGAAGGCATCGACCCGCTTGCCGAGGTCGGCGAACGAGGTCCACTCGTAGCGGTCATTGCGCTTTGTACCGATCACCGGACGGGTGGCGAACTCTTCGCATACGCGCTCCTGCATGTTCACAAGAGAGGTAAAGTCGTTGCTCGGCATGGTGTCGGCTCGGGAGTTGAGTTCGCCGGTCGACTAGGACCAAACCCGGTCGAATGTCAACCCTCGATGTGGGCTAACGTGTGATAACCCTTGGGTTTCTTGTCATTGTGGCGCTTGCGAATCACAATCTATTTTCTAGCCCTTCTCTCGCGTCGAACCGGCAACTTCATGCGCCCGACCGCCCTCACTTTCGCTACGATCCTGACTCTCCTCGCGAGCCCGCACGCAGATGCGCTCGAACGCCGTCCCGGCCCCGACGAAGAGTCGCCGGGAGCAGTCTCAGTGTTGGAGAGTTTCGTCGAAACCGCTCGCCTCGGAACCCCCGGTTGGCTCCAGGGAGAGTTCGCCTACCGGGCCGCATTCGCTGCCTACGATAACTTTGGCCAGGAACTCACCCTTCATACCGGCGAGCTTCTGATCGACTACACGATCTCAAGGAAATTTGAGGTCGGATTAGGTTGGCACATGTTTGGCGTCTTGCCGGACGAGTTCTCAAAAATCAGCGGAGTCGGCGATCCGTATCTGCGGGGTAAACTCTCGCTACCGCTGCAGTCCACCAACAATCCGCAGGCGCTTGGTGTCCTTGTCGAGACGCGCTTCGGCCTTGGCCAACACCCGGTCACTTACGACGGATTCACAGCGACGATTCTTGGCATCTACACCGTGCAGATGGGCGATTTGGAGATCGACGCGAACGCAGGCATCGTCATCAACTCGGCTGGGGCACCCTCAACGCTGGCAGTGCCGCTCGGGGGCCGTGGCGCCTACGGTCTTAGCCCTTGGCTGCGCGTCTTCGTCGAGTTCACGGAGACGCTCGTGCTGGACTCGCTCCGCAGCAGCCAAACCCAACTAGGTGCTGGAGTCGCCGCACAGCCAGTACCGCGCGTTTCCGTTCACTTGGGCGGCGGCATTGGCCTCAGTGAGAACGTGCCGGCCGGCTACTTCCAGGTCGGGGTCGCCTTTCAAGCAGCACAGGCTGCGGACTTGCAAATGAACTACGGTCCGTAGTCTTTCTCAGGCCCCAGCCTCTCTCAGGCTCGGCCTCGCCAGGGCCTACTACTCGAGCATCGTTGCCTGAGCAGCGGCAGCGCGGATGGCAGGCACTACAGATTCGTCGGCAGCGGCTTCAGCGAGCGCTGCCCGGCCGGCCTCGAACTCACTGAGCGTGCTCACAGCGGCCAGCGCGACGCGGATATCTGTGAGCCTTAACGCCGCGGACATGGCGTCAAGCGCTTCTTGGTCGTCGTCTAAGGTCTGCCCAGAGAGCGCCGACACTGCGGCAGCCTGCAGCTGCGGCTCACCTTGTCCGAGGTAGTCCAACGCAAACGCTCGAGTTCCCTCCGTGCCGAAGTGCTCAAGCAGCATCAGCGCGCGGGTCCGTGTTGCCATCGCGTCGCCGTAGTTGGCCAGCCACTGCAGCGAGGCTTCGCCGGTCTCGTAACCACGAAGCGTCTCGCCAGCAGGCAAGTCCGCGACGTGGCGCGCGCCGAGCAGTCCTCGGATCGTTGGGACATCTTCTGGAGGTGGCGGCAGCGTGGGATCGATAGTGCCCAGTTCACCTTCCGTTGTCGCTTCGTTCAGTGCAGCTTCTGACGATGGGTCATCGATCACCTGGGCCGGTGCCTCGACGGCTGCTGCTGGCTCAATCAATCCCCGCGGCGTCGCGTTCGAGGCAGACAGGTCGCCCTCCTGCACCTGATCGGTGGCGGATCCGCAGGCGGCGAGAAGTAGGGCGCTCAGCAGGATTGAACGATTCATTGCGGTCTCGCGATTACGCTGTCCCGAAGAACAGCTGCTTGAGTGGGTGAGATTTCGGGCTGGAGGAAATCCTCTGCCGCCGTCCAAAACATGAAGTTGCGGCCATCCAGGTCGACGCACTCGTCGGCGGTCAACTCACCGTCACCGTTTTGGTCGTCGGCTAGTGTGCATTCCGGCGTGTCGGCGATGGGGTCGCTGCCGCCTTCGGCCTCGCTGGTATGGAAGAGGCCGATTTGGTGTCCGACCTCGTGAGCCATTGTCTCGCCCATCAGGTCGGTGAGTAAGGTCTCGCCGCCGCCGTCTAGGTGTGTGTCGATTGAAATGACGACGCCTGACCCAGAGGTTCCGGAGACACCGTTTGGACCAGGGATTCCGGCCGCGAAGCCGAGCGTGCCGACTTCGTTGAAGTCCTGGATGAAGAAGATGTTCATGCGCATCGGGTCGTCCCCGACGATCTGTTCCCGCAGGTCGAAGATGGCTGAACCCTCAGCGTCGAGGTAGGTTTCAGGCCAGTCGAGATCCCACACCTCTGTCGTTCCAATCTCGGGTGCGCCAGCGTCGCGATAGATGTCGTTCATGCGTCCAAGGGCCGCAGAGAGCTCAGGGTCGGTCACGTCCGTGTCCCCAACTACGATCAGATTGAGGTGGAACTCTGTGCTCTGCGCGTCGTCGCGACGGGTCACGATGTGAAGATTGCCGGTCTCTGAGTCGAGAGTGTCGAACGCGACGGGGTCGATCGCCAAGCAGCCACCCTCTGGATAGGTGTTGGCGTTGATGGGTAGCGTTACCGCTGCGACCTCAACCGGCTCGTGGAAGAACGGGAATGCGTAGACCTCCGCTGTGAGATCGATGAGCGCCTCACCGTTGAGGAAGAGCTGGTTGATGCTAGTCATTCGGCGTCCTTGCTCAACCGAAATCAGCAGCGAGCGAACGTCATCGGGAACGATGAAATACTGGTAATTCGGAAGGAACGCGTCGAGGCCGTCGGATGACCAATCGAGCGCGAACGTTTGCGCCTCCGTGGTCCCCGCTATGCCGAGCACTCGCGCGTCATCCGGGCAGCTATTCGGGTCGGCCTCACCGTTGGCGGTTGCCTGTGAGGCTGGCGTTTCGATCCCGGCATATGGGTCGTCTCCACACGCCGCCGCGAGCAACGCCATTCCAAGAGCGAGCGAGTAGTGTCGTCGGGCCATGCGTGCCATTTGCGTGTAGACGAGCTTGAAATGCTCGATGGGCACACTTAGCACCGCCCGTGTCTGACCAATAGGCAATCCCTGGAAACCCCGAGCATGATGAGCGCGCCCGACTACCCGATCGAGACCATCCGAGCAGACTTCCCGATGCTGCACACGCAGATGAACGGGAAGCCTCTCTGCTATCTCGACAGCGCAGCGACATCTCACAAACCAAAACGGGTCATCGATCGGATTTCCCGGTTTTACGCGGAAGAATACGGCACCGTCCGGCGAGGTGCGTACACCATCTCTCACACTTCGACCGCGCTCTTCGAGTCCGCCCGTCGCAAAGCCTCGGCGTTTCTAAACGCCAGCCGACCCGAGGAGATTGTTTTTGTCCGCGGATGCACCGAGGGCATCAACCTAGTGGCCATCAGTCTGGGTCACAGCCGCATCGTCGCGGGAGACGAAATCCTTGTCTCGACGATGGAGCACCACTCGAACATCGTTCCGTGGCAGCTCCTCGCTGAGCGGACAGGGGCAAAGGTCCGCGAGATCCCCATCGACGACCGAGGTGTCATCTTGCTCGACGAGCTCGAGTCGATGCTCACCGAGAAGGTGAAGTTGGTCGCTGTAACCCACGTCTCCAACGGGCTGGGCACAGTCAATCCGGTCAAGAAGATCACCGCGATGGCTCACAGTGTGGGCGCGCTGATGTTGGTCGACGGTGCTCAGTCGACACCTCATATGCCGGTCGATGTGCAGGACATCGGTTGCGACTTCTTCGTTTGCTCCGGACACAAAATGTGCGGCCCATCGGGGATCGGCCTCTTCTACGGAAAGTACGACCTGCTCGCGTCGATGGATCCGTATCAGGGCGGCGGCGAGATGATCGATCGTGTCACGTTCGACCGGACTACGTATGACGCTCCGCCGTATCGGTTCGAGGCCGGCACGCCAGCGTTCGTTCAAGCGATCGGACTCGCCGAGGCCATCGACTACCTCTCTGAGATTGGGATGCAGCGGCTCGCTGAGTGGGACGAATACCTCGTAAACTACTGCACCGAGCGGATCCTCGAGGTGCCAGGCATCACGATCGTCGGCCAAGCACCGCAGAAGTCAGGGCTCGTCGCGTTCACCATGGAGGGAGCGCACCCGGCGGACATTGGCGACATCCTCAACCAGGAGGGCATCGCGATTCGGGTGGGCCAGCACTGCGTTCAACCGGTGATGGATCGATTCGGCATACATTCGACCGCACGGGCTTCGTTTGGACTCTATACAAGCCCCGCCGAAATCGATCGCTTTATCGCTGGCCTTGGGGTCGTCCGAGATCTGCTCTGCTGAGCCCGTCGCTAGTCCTGAGCCTGTCGCTAGTCCTGGCGGATTTTGATCTTCAAGGGTCGCGCGGCGACTCGTTCGTTGTCGATGGTTTTCGACGTATAGCGCCCGCCGGTATCGGGACCATCTGAATGAGGCTGCGCCATCGGTCGCGAACCGATCATGGAAGCTACTCGAGGGGGAAACGACTCCGACGACCGGGTTGGCTCGCGCCGGTGGTTCGGTGCTCGGCCAGTCCTTGGTTTCGAGCGAGCGAGCCCGGGTGGATTCGTAATTACTTGCCGCTGAACGGGAGGGGCTGGGAGCGGTTCAACCCCTTGCAATTGCGGGGCAGCAAGAGGCTCAGCCAGCTGTTTCCGCGGCGGGACTGGAGGCGGCAAGGGCTTCGATACCTCGAACTTATTGATCGCGTTTGTCACTCCTCCGAGGCTGGACTCAACCTCGTCCGCGTCCAACATGCCGCTGTTGAGTTCAAGCACATTGGACTGGTCGGGGAACTCAAAAGATCCCGAATCCGAGAGGCTAAAGAGGCCACTTTCCAGCGTCACTAACCCGCTCTCAAGGCTGGGCAGACCACTCTCAAGATTGATCTCGCTGTGTGATCTGGATTCGCTTTGCATAGCTTCTGCCGCAAGCGATTCGCGCTGAGCGACCTCGAAGAAGTCGCGCTCCGCTTGAGCGTCGGCAGACGGTGCGGGCTTTGCCGCCGGCGCCATTGCGGCCAAGAACTCGTCTTGGACTTCTGGCGCCGGGCCCGACGGCGAGTCGGAAGGGTCAAAGCAGCTGTCGTGCCATTCGGGTAGCGAGCAGAGTGCGGCTTTCGGTACCGCTGGGTTGTCGTCAACCATCACAAACGCCCTGGGAAAGAGTGCAGCCGCACCCTAAGGCAATGTTCGTATTAGTTCAATAAATACAATGACTTATGGTCCCACATCGTCCGACATGGAGGCCGATGTGAGTGCCAATCGCCCATTCACCTAGGCCCCGCTAGTTTGAGAAGACCTCGGGGCCGGCCCATTCGCTGTCGACCGATGCGACTTCGCCGTCAGCTGGCTCCGGGAGCGGCATCGCGGTGCGCAGTCTCTCATCCACGACGGCCTCGGCTTGTGCCTGCTCCAGCACTGCACGGCGCTGATTGATAGAGGCGTACGCCCAGAAGAAGAGAATCGCAGCCGCCAACATCACCCAGGTCGAGGCCGGGATCCGACTCGGTGGCCGTTGCCGCACCGGATCGAGCTGAGTGCGCAATGAAGCGTCGTCGAGTGGGGCGAGGGAGTCAGGATTCTCGTTCATCTGTGCTTTGACGGGTGGTTCGCTGACTTGTGACAACGGCTTGGGAGCCAAGTTCCCAGCTGCAGTGCAACTCGGGCCATCGAGCGCTTGCTCTTGCTGCGGTACCCTGCGAGCGTTCCCTCCTCCCTTTCGCCCCAAACCTATGTCATTCGATATCCCAGGCCGGACCACCCTTGAACGTGAAGTGCTGTCGGGGGTGAGTCTCGGTGAGGTCTTGCTCATTGTGATCGGCGTTATAATTGTCGTGAACGTTATGAATCGAATCCGTCGATCGCGGATGTTGAAACGCTGATCCTACCTGACCCGCCTTCTGGCGCCTGACCCCACCCGCTCTTGCCGCGCACGCCCGAAGGACTAGAACTCGCTCTCGACGATAGCGTCTCCACAGCCACAGAAGCCGAATGGGACAAGCTCGTCGGTGACGGCAGCCCGTTCGTCGAATGGGCGTGGCTGCGGGCGATGGAGACGTCTGGCGCCGTCGATCCCGATAAGGGATGGATGCCCCAAATCCTCACCGCGAGACGCGACGGAGAGCTTGTCGGTGCCATCCCGCTCTACGTTAAGGGACACTCGTACGGCGAGTACGTCTACGACTGGGCCTGGGCCGATGTCGCACGGCGTCTCGGGCGACCGTACTATCCGAAGTTGATCGGCGCCTCGCCCTTCTCTCCTGTGACCGGGCCTCGCATCCTGGTGAGCCCCGACCTCCTCGAGGAGGAACGAGAGGCGGTGTTCGAAGCGTTGATCGCGACCGCGGTTCGGGCGTGCGAGGACAACGGTATTCACGGTCTGCACTTGCTCTTCGTCAGCTCCAAGATTGCGGACTCGCTGGGTGAGCGCGGCATGATCGTGCGGCAGGCGCATCAGTACCACTGGAAGAACGACGGGTACGCGAGCTTCGATGATTTCCTCGCTCGCTTCCGGTCCAAACGCCGTCGCGAGCTCAGGCGGGAGCGGCGTCGATTGGCGGAGAGCGGCTACTCAGTCCACCCGGTTCGAGGCCCCGACCTGACCGTCGCGGAGATGGATGCCGTCTTCCGCTTCTACGCCTCCACTTGCGAGAAATACATGTGGGGCCGGCGCTACTTAGACCGGGACTTCTTTGCAGAGATCCACCGCACTATGCCGGAGCGGATCGTCGCAATGCTGGCAAAGGACCCGGACGGAAAAATTGTCGCGGGCGCGTTCTGCCTCGAAAAAGGTGACCGGCTTTATGGGCGCTATTGGGGCTGTGACGAGGACGTGCCTTTCCTGCATTTCGAGACTTGTTTCTACAAACCGATCGAGTACGCGATCGAGCGCGGTCTCAAGGTGATGGAGCCGGGTGCTGGCGGCGACCACAAGTTCGTCCGGGGATTTCAGCCCGTGACTATGTACTCGGGGCACTGGATCGCCGATCCGGTCCTCGCCGGAGTTCTCGCGCAAGCAACGGAGCGTGAATCCCGCATGGTCGACGAGACCGTCGAACACCTGTGCGAGGTCAGTCCGATCCGAACCTAGTCTTTCGAAAGATTGCGGCTGCTCGTGGATCTTCCATCTGAGCGCCGGTCTCGATAGGACTCGGAGGTCACGCAATTCGGAGTAGATGTGTTCCAATGGAAGCTCTCGTCAATACTTGTGCTCGCCGCCCTCATGGCTTGCGCTGAGTCTTCACCGCCGTCGAGCACCGACCGCGACACGACGTCCGACCGTGACATTGAAGTGGTTCCGGACGTTGAACAGGACGCTGCCGATACCAACATTGGGTCCGACGCTGACGCGTCCGACGCTTCTGATACTGAAGAAGCCGTCGTTCCTGACGCCGATACTGCGCCAGATGTGGACATCTGCCCGGCCGGTGAAGACGGGTGCGCCTGCGATTCCGGTGAGTGTGTTGATGAGCTTGAGTGCATCGGCGGGCTCTGCAGCGGGTTGGAGTGTCCTCCGGGTTCGGAGGGGTGCGTCTGCGTCGACGGTGAGTTTTGCGACGACGACTTCATCTGCGACGACAGCGAATGCGTGGATTGTGAATTCGGCACGCTTGAATGTCCCTGCGACGGCTCTACCTGCGAGAGCGGACTGATTTGTGACGGCGACTCGGGAGATTGCCGGGAGCCTGAGACCTGCGGCGAACTCGCCTGCGCGCCACTGCAGCTCTGTGAGGTTGAGACGAGCCGGTGCTTGCCCGCCTGTGAGCTTGGGTTCGTCTGGAACGCGTCGCGCTCGCTCTGCGTGCCGGACGTCGGTTCGAGCTGCGAGCCCGGTGTGGAGGGTTCGCTGCGTGAGGAGTGCCAGGTGGAGGGTAGAGAGTGCATCTTAGTCGCAGGGGCGGCCCGTTGCGGCGAGTGCTTGCCTTGGTTCTTCGACTTTGATGGAACCTGCACCCCCGCGACCTGCGGCGATCCTGCGACCGACCCCTACAGTCAGGTCGACGACTGCGCAGCGATCGGTCGAAACTGTGACGCGAGCGAGGACGGCGCTGCCTGCGGTGCCTGCTTTGATGGCTATATTGAAGACCTTGAGGGACCAGGCTGCATCCCGCCACGACTGTGCGAGGAGCTTTCGTGTGGCGACTTGAATCGGGACTGTGATCCCGATGCTGGCTACGCGCGCTGCACAGAATGTGTTGAGGGCTACGTCGCGGAGCCCGGCGAGGACGGCTGCATTCTCTTCCTTGAGTGCGACGAGCTCGACTGCGTACCCTTCAGCCGCGAGTGCGAGTTCGGCGTGACTGCCTACTGTGGCGCCTGCATGGTCGGGTGGATCGAGAACGAAGCGGGACTGTGCGAGTGCGAGGCTACCGGTGGTGAGCCTCGCCAATATTGGCCAGACGCCGACGGTGACGGATATGGCGACCCCAACGGACTCGGCGTGTGCGCCCCGACTGCGGGCCACGTCGGCAACGACCTCGACTGCGACGACACCGAATCAGCCTACGCACCTGGTGAGCCCGATTCGCCGGATGTTCTGGCGCTCGACACCAACTGTGACGGAACAGACGGTCAGATTGACCGTCTGATCTTCGTCGTGCCTGGCGCGTCGGACGACACAGCAGACGGATCTCAAGAGCTTCCGTATGGATCCCTCGAAGCCGCACTGGTCGCCGCCGAGTGGGCCGCAGCGGATGTGGACGCGGTCGCGCTCTCCGTCGGCGTTCATGACGGGCCATTGGTGGCTTCAGGGGGAGTGGCCGTTTGGGGAGGCTACGATCCTGCTGACGGCTGGGCGCGCCGAATGAGCCGCGAGACGATCGTGCGGACCTCTTTCAGCAGTGAGGCCTTCGCTGGTTTGATCGCTTACGAGGTCGCGGAGCAGACGATGGTCGCGGGCATCGCGTTCGAGACGACGGCGCACCCAGAGGCCGGCGGAACGACCTACGGCGCAGCAGTCGTGCGATCGCCCAATCTCCAACTGCACAACTGCTCATTTGCTGCAGGGCCAGCGGGCAACGGCAACGTTGGCGGCTCCGGCGCTTCGGGTACCGCTGGTGCAGGCGGAAGCAGCGGACAGAACGGCGGCGACAGCGGAAACGGCGGCGGTGGTGGAGCGAACGCGAGCTGCGCGCCTGCCAACGGTGGCAATGGCGGCCGGGGTGGTGGACGCAATCAGTACGGTGGCAACGGATCGCCGGATGGTTGCGGCGGTGATGGAGGCGAGGACGGTCGACCATGGGACAACGAGGGCCGGCCTGGCTCGAACGGTTGCTCGCGCACGAGCGTCGGACCTGCTGGTGCAGCAGGCGCTCATAGCACGACAGGTGGCGGTCCGTTGGGCGAATGGTGGGTATTGTCAGCGGCGGCAAACGGTGCGGCTGGCCTGCACGGTCAGGGCGGCGGCGGCGGCGGCGGCGGCGGCGGTCCAGAGATTCTCAACTACCGAGGCGGTGGCGGCGGCGGCGGCGGTGCGGGTGGCTGTGGCGGAGCAGCTGGCACAGCCGGAGGGAGCGGCGGTTCATCGATCGGCCTCTGGCTGGTGGATACTGAAGGCTTGTCCGCAGAGTCGATTCAGGTGAGCGCAAACTCTGGCGGCGCGGCCGGTCAGGGCGGCGGCGGCGGAAGCGGCGGTCCGGGTATGCCGGGCGCCGGCGGCGGCGGTCGACAAGGCGTTGGACTCTCGGGCAGTGGCGTCGGCGGAGCCGGCGGTGCCGGTGCGGCAGGCGGACCAGGTGGACGTGGTGGCGACGGAGCGGCCGGTTCATCGATCGGGGTCTACTGCATCGACACCAGCTGGGTCCCAAGCGGCGATTCGGACGTCTCGAGCGGGGCAGCAGGGGCGAACCTTGGTGCGGGTCCCGGCGGAGTTTCGGCCATCGTCGTGGGTTGCGAATAGGTGGGCACAGCCTGCGTTCGCGCACAAAACGAGACAGCTCGAAATGTCTCCGCTGACGCTCCGCTGACGCTCCGCTGACGCTCCGCTGACGCTCCGCTGACGCTCCGCTGACGCTCCGCTGACGCTCCGCTGACGCTCCGCTGACGCTAACGCCAAAGTGCCCTCACCAGGGCACTTTGACGTTTTTGGTGTGCGCGCTTGACCGTCAATGCAGGCCGGGCCTAGGAGCGTGCCCATCCCCACCTCCACCCCGAAGGGCTTGGTCTCGTACATCCTCCAGATTCTCACTCGCGGCTTCTTCGAATCCCGAAAGGGCCCGACCGGTGTGTTCGATAAGCTGACGCAGTCCTACCGAGCTTGGCCTCGCTACTGCGATCAGAACCTGCACTTGAACAACGCGCACTACCTGACCTTCATGGACTACGGTCGGGTCATCTGGTTCGTGCGCGCTGGAATATGGGACCGGATTCGTTCGGATGATTATCGGGCGCTCGTGGCCGGGCTTGGAATCACCTACCGACGCGAGATTCGCTGGTTCTCGACCTTCGAGTTGGAGACCCAGGTGGTTGGTGTAAAGGGGCGCTGGATCTACCTCGTGCAAGAGTTTGTGCAGAACGGAAAGGTGGCTGCGCGCGCGACGCTTCGCGTGGGGATTAGCGGTCCGGATGGGCTCGTCGATGCACAAAAGTGGCTCGGGGTTGAGGACGCAGTCTTGCCGGAGGACGTCGGGGTCTGGGCGCTCTCCGGCGACGCGACCGCGTCGGTCATCTCTGCCGGGCGACCTTCGTAGAGACTTTCGCCGCTTGCGCGTTGTGAGACCCCACTTTAGTAGGACGCTCACTTGTTGAGATGAGAATCATGAGCACGATCGCCGACCGCCAAGCCGAAATCGTCGCGGAACTATCCGCCGCAAACTCGTGGCAAGCCCGCTACAAACGCATCATCCAGCTCGGACGCGACCTTCCGGAGTTTCCGGAGGAGCATCGTACCGACGCAAACAAGGTGAAGGGATGCCAGAGCCAAGTGTGGCTGCACGCCGAGCCACAAGCTGATGGTACCGTGAAGTTCGTTGGTGACAGTGACGCCTCCATCGTTAAAGGCCTCGTAGCGCTCGTGCTTCGCGCGTTCTCTGGCGGCACTCCGATGGAGATCATGACGGCCCAAACGACCTTCGTTGATCAACTCGGCTTGGGAGAGAATCTCTCCGCGACACGGGCCAATGGGCTCTCCGCGATGCTGAAGCAGATCAAGCTCTACGGCGTCGTGCTGAGCGCTGTCACCGGTCAATCGTAGCGGTGGGCTTCGATCGCGCCGCTGACTGGGGGTAGCCGATGGCTCCGATCGTTGTACTGCTCATCCTAGCCGGGTTGGGGTTGGCGCACGCGCTAGTCGTCGGCGCGATCCTCGTCTCGATTGTGCTCCCGAACCCGCTCGCACAGCTTCAGGACAAGGGTCCACCAGAGATGTGGGGGCTCAACCCAGAGCGAACGATCGTCGGTGACGGATCGCCCGCCTGGTATTTCAGTCACCCCGAGCAAGAGTGCGCGGTCTTGGTCTGCCACGGCAGGTCGCGCTCCAAGAAGTGGATGCTGCCGTTGATCGCCGAGATCTCGAAGCGGTTTCCTGTGTTGGCGATCGACTTCCCATCACACGGCGAGCAGCGTTACGGCACAACGTCGGTCGGCCTCAAGGAGGCGGACACCGTTGGCTTCGCGATCGACTGGTTGGTTCGGCGCGGTCACACCCGCGTGATGGTCTACGGCGTCTCAATGGGTGGCGCAGCCTCGATCATCTCGATCGGGCGAGATGAACCGAAGGCCGTGATTGGTTTGGTGACGGATGGTGCGTTCGATGAGCTGCCGAACGTCATCCGCAACATCTCAAGTAAGCTGCCCCTGCCTCGCTATTTGCAACGCGCTGCGTTTGCGATCGCTGGTCGGATTGTCGGATCAGAACCAAAAGATGTGCGGCCCATTCTCTTCGCGCCGAACCTCAAGGTTCCTTGCCTCTTCTTGCACGGCGAGCGCGACCGATTGGTCCCGCGGGAGTGCGCGGCGGCGCTAGCGATGGTGACCGATCGCGGCGAGCTTGAACTCTACGACGGCTCGCATGACGAACCGTGCAACCCAGAGATGCAACGCCGCGTGATGGCCTTCCTCGACAAAACGGCGACATCCTAATGGGAGCACTCGCGGCGCTCGGCGCTGCCATGACCTGGGCCGTCGCGAGCATGCTCTTCGAGAGACATGGGCGCGAAGTCGGGGGCCTGGCGCTCAACCTCATCAAGTGTGTGCTCGCCGCCGGGTTGATGCTGCCCACACTCATGCTGCTCGAGGGCAGGGCGTGGCCAACGTCGATGTCGGCGCAGACGCTTGGATGGCTGGGACTCAGCGGGCTAGTCGGGTTGTCTGTCGGGGACACGTTTTGGTTTGGGTGTCTGTTGCGCCTCGGTGCCCGGCGCGCGCTACTTCTTTTCACGCTCGCGCCGCCGCTGACCGCGATCCTCGCAAGAATCCTGCTCGACGAGCCCTTCACCGGCATGATGATCGTAGGCATGTGCACCACGCTCGCAGGAGTGGGCTGGGTCATCCAGGAGCAGACTGTCGGGCCGGCTGGCGAACTCGCCCCGCGTATCGACCGTGTTGGTGTCGCTTTCGGCTGTGTCGCAGCGTTGTGCCAGGCGATCGGAGCAGTGCTGACGAAATACGCCGGCACCGACGAGTCCGCACTCTCAGTATCGTTGGTTCGGCTCGTTGCGGGCAGCGTCGGTCTGATCATTGTGGTCGCTGCCAGCGGTCGGCTGAAGCGCGCGGTGCTTCCTTTTAGGGAGAAGCGCACCGCGATCGGTCTGATCGCGGCGACTTTCCTTGGGACTTATCTGGGGATCTGGCTGATGAACGCTGGGTTCTTGAACACCTATGTCGGCGTCGCCTCCACGCTCAACGCCACCAGCCCGATCTTCGCGCTACCGTTGGCGTTCTTGGTCGGGGAGAAGTTGACCAGACGTTCAGTGGTTGGAGCGTTCATCGCCGTCGCGGGTGTTTCGCTGCTGTTCTTCAGCAGTGGCGCCTAGAGCGCGCACCCTTTGTGATGACTGCGCTTCTCTCGTAAACTCTGAGCATGTCGATCACGCAGCAAGAAGCAGTGTCCGCCGCCAGGTCCGTCGAAGAACTCGCGACCCGCTGGGAGATTCACGCCCACAACGCCCCGTACCTCCCGTTGCGCACGCCCGATGCCGGCACGGGACTGCCGGTCGTGCACCTTGAGGACGTCTCTGGAGTCCCGTTCGTTTCTGGAGTTCCGGGCATCGCGGAGTATCAGCACCGGGCTCGGGTCCGCGCTGGCTCAGGCGACCTATTCGTCGCCGTGACGCCGCAAGCCCCTGGCTTCGACCGATACTGTCAGGAGCTGGGTCTCGGCTCGCCGGAGTTCGTGCTCTCCGAGCCCGCCGGCGATGTCGTCTGGGCCGTCGCGAAGGCTGCCATGCAAGGTGCCGCCTCGGATCGATTGGTGGCCCGCGCGAAGGAGGCCGGAGGGCTCGTCCTTCATCCTTACATGGCGATGGAGGATGTTTGGGATCTCGCCTTTGAGCTCTCCGAACGATCCGGCACAGACGTCTTGGTCACGGGTCCGCCGCCGGCCATCAACTGGGTCGCGAACGACAAAGCGCTCTTTTCGGACGTCGTCATCGCAACAGCGGGCGAAGAGTGGCTGCTAGAGACTAAGAGAGCGACGACGGCGCTGGGGATCGCTGCTCTCGTGTCCGAGTTTTCAGGTCGCTACCCCATGGTGGGCGTGAAGCGGACCCGGTGCGCGTCCGCGATGGGCAACTACGTGTTCCGCAGCGCTCAGCTCGGCGATGTCGATACCGTAGTCGCCGAGTTCCTGAAGCGGACCGAGTGGCCAGAGGGCGAAGAAGTCCTGGTGGTGGAATGGGCCGAGACGGATCTCTCGCCATCGACTCAGCTGTGGATTCCGCAGCAGGGAATGCCGGTCTGTGAGGGTGTCTACGAGCAACTGCTGGAGGGCGAAACGAAATCCTTCCTTGGCAGTCGTCCTTCTACATTGCCGGGACCTGTGAACGAGGCGCTCAAGCGAGCGAGCTTGCTGGTCGCCGCCGGGCTTCAGGCCATGGGCTACGCCGGTCGCTGCTCGTTCGACTTCGTCATCACCGGTGACGTGAACGGCGAGTTCGAGGCTCGGTTCACAGAGTGCAATGGCCGTTGGGGTGGCACCAGCACCCCGATGCGCATGGTTGACCGGGTCATCCCAGGCCCCCGCCCCGCATACGTCGCCCAGGATTGGATGGCGCCAGAGTTGGAGGGCATGCATTTCGAAGAGCTTCGCCACAGGCTAAGGCACGAGCTCTATTCGCCAGAGACCGGGCGAGGGCGCTTCTTGCTCTACAACGTGGGTCCGCTCGTCGGCCGAGGGAAGTTCGATGTGCTCGGGATCGGCGACGACGCCGAGGACGCGTGGCATGGAGTCCGCGAAGTCCTCCCGCGCACGCTCGCTGGAGTTAGGTAGTGTCTGCGCGTCGGGTCAGTGCATCACTAATCGCCGCCGTCATGCTTTCGTGCGCGGCCGAGTTGCCACCCCCTGTGACTTGCGCCGACGCTCCCTTGCGTCCCGCTGGCTTGGTGACCGCCGGTTCGGGTGCGACCCTCCCGCTGATTCGAGTACTCGCCGATGGGTTCGCTGAGGAGAGCCCTGACCTGCCGGTATGGGTCGCTGAGAGTATCGGCACCGGCGGGGCTGTGCGGGCACTCGCCGATGGTGCGATCGACCTGGGCCTGGCCAGTCGCCCCATCGATCGGGAAGAGATCTCCGAGTTCGTGGTCGCCCGCGCGACGCTCGAAGTTGGTGTTCATCCTGGGGTTCCGGACATTGAGATCTCCTGGGCCTTCTTGCTGGATGCTGCTCGAGGTCAACAAGTCGTTTGGGCGGATGGTAGCCCCGTTGTCTTTGTCCACCGCGAGGCTGGCGACTCCGGAGTTCGTGCGGTCGAGGCCGTGTCCCCTGAACTCGGCGAGGCCATCGCGACCGGGCAAGCGCTGGCTCTCGTGATCGCCTATACGGACGCTGACGCGACCCACTTCCTGGCGACGGTACCCGGCGCGATCGGCATCTATGATCCGGTGGCCGCGCGCCTCTTGGGCGAACGAGTCAGGACGATGAGAGTGAGCGATGCGCCCGGGTGGGCCCGGTCATTGAGCGTCTTCTGGCACGCTAATGAGGAGCCCCACGAATTCATCAGCTATCTTCGCGGCCCGGTCGCGCGGGCTCTTATAGCTCGCCTAGGATACGAGCGTCCGTGAGCGAGCGTGACCTCCAGACGCGTGCGACTTCCAACGCTGGGGACTTTGTCTCACAGATGGCGATCATCGCACTGGCGACCGGTTTGCTAGTCGCCGCGTTGGCTCCGGCGGCCTATCTGGTGTCTGCCGGGATGGCCCTGCGAACCTCGGCAGCGGCTACGGCCCAGGAGATCGCGGTCGATGTTGCCGCGTTCGCCGTCACCGACCCGTTGCTTTGGCAGTACAATGTGCCAAAGATCGTCCTCGCTACCGGAGCCCACGAGCGTTCCTTGCACGTGTCGGCGATCGAAGTCCTCGACTGCAGCGGTGCCGTGCTGGTTTCCAGCGTTGAACTGGGGTTTTCTGGCGAGCTGGCGGCGGTGGTTTTTGCGCCGGTCATAACCCCGCTCGGCGTCGTCGCGACAATCGGAGTTGCTCCGAACCTTGGGCCGTCCCGCGGGATCGCGCTGCGCTTGGGCCTGATTGGCCTCGTTGTGGGGACGTTCACGGGCCTCGGCCTGTACTGGGTCCCGACTCGTGTCGTCCGACGACAGTATCGAGAGCTCCGCGGCGCCGCGTCAAAGCTCCAGACGGCTCAGCGTGAGTTGAGGGAAACCAACCTGGGCCTTGAGCGTTCGGTCTCTGAGGCGGTGACGCAGGTCCGGGCGCTCTCGGCGCGGGCAGAGCAAGTACAGGAGACAGAGCGAGCTCGGGTTGCGCGCGAGCTCCATGACACGCTGGGGCAGAACATCAGCGCGCTTCGCCTTGAGCTGGATGCGTTGGAGCGCGATGGGGACCTCAAAATTCGGGTGCCGCGCCTTCGGAACCTCAGCGAATCACAGGTGGAAGATCTGAGGAGGGCCATCCGCGACCTGCGTCCCGCGGAGCTAGACCATCAGTCGTTGGTCCGCGCGATCGAGGAGCTTGCTGAGGATCTCGAAGTCCGCAGCGGTCTCGCGATCTCAGTTGGTTTGCCGAACTTGGAAGGGCTCTCTGGACCTCTCGCCGCGTCCCTCTTCCGCGTGGTTCAAGAGGGTCTCACAAACGTGATTCGGCACGCGAGCGCCAGCGAGGTTGGGATTCGTGCGACTCTCTCGAATGCGCAGCTCATCCTCACGATCCGCGACGACGGTCAGGGCGGCGCGCACGTAGAGACCGGTCACGGGCTGTCCTTCATGGAAGATCGGCTCGCCGCGCACGACGGGGTGCTCGAGCTTAGCTCGACGCCTGACGGGACCAAGCTGTCGATTCGGCTCCCGCTCCGAGATCCCTAGCCCCTTCGGTTAGGGTCGTTGCGGTTGGGCATCGCCGGGGCGCGCATGTCGGTGCTCATCGGCGGCGTCGGCTCGCCACCGGAGCCCGATGGTTGGCCCGTGCTGGCTGGCAGATTGCGTGCGACTCGGCTCTCCGTACCTGCGACCGAGTCTTCGACCGCTGCGGAGCTGAAGGGTGAGTTGCTAGGAAGTCGCTGGGTGCGGACCGGCCGGATCGCCGAGAGGGCGGTCAGCATGGCGCCCGCGTCTCGGTAGCGGGCGTCCGCGTTCTTCATCGTGGCGCGTCGATAGACGTCGTTGATCGGCATACGGTCGAACGGCGCCGGCAGGGGGTCTAGCTCGCCGTAGACGTGCTGGGCAACGAGCTGCTCGGTCGGTAGCGAGGGGTTGAGTGGCGGTCGCCCTACGAGGAGTTCGTAGAGGATGATCCCGAGGCTGTAGACGTCTGCTTGATAGCTGACGCGCGGAGCGCGTTGCACGACCTCGGGAGAGACGTAGATCGGGGTCCCGCGTGCAGTACCGATGTGGGCCTTATCGACCGGTTTGGCTGCCCCAAAGTCGAAGATTTTCACCGGGATCCGCTTCGCCTCGGGCGTGTGCGGGGCCAGTACGAAAATGTTCTCTGGCTTCAGATCTCTGTGGACGTAGCCTTGTCGGTGGAGCGAGTTCACCGCGAAGAGCACGAGGCGGAGCATCTCCATGGCCTCGTTTGGGGTCATCTGGACGACGCGCCGCTCATGAGCGTCGCGGAGCGTATCCCCCTCGAGGAATTCCATGACCATGTAGCCGGCGTCAACGCCGCCCTGGCCGATCGCGGTTCCCCACTGGATAACGCGAACTAGGAATGGCGAGTCGACGCCGGTCGAGATGCTCGCTTCCTCGGCGATCTTCTCACGGATCCGGTCGGCCTCTTTACCCACGAGTGAGTCGTAGACCTTGATCGCGACCTTTTCGCCGGTGTGCTCGTCATTCGCGAGGTAAACCGTTCCGTCCGCGCCGTAGCCCACTTGGGCTTGGAATCGCCAACGTCCATCTAGGACAAAACTGCTGAGTGGGACGTCACTCATTCGTCGTCATCACAGGCATCGGGGGTACGCCAGGCTTCAAGACGCTGGCGGATTTCTGCTTCGTGACCCTGCTCGCTCGGCACGTAGTATACCCGATCCTTGAGGCGATCGGGTAGGTATCGCTCGGCGACATAATTCCCGTCGAAGTTGTGGGGGTATTTGTAGCCCCGTCCGTACCCCATATTCTTCATCATCGGCGTCCCGGCGTTCACGAGATGCTTGGGCACAGCGAGGTTTCCATAGGCGATGACGTCCTTGCGCGCTCGGCCATAGGCCATGAAGACCGAGTTCGATTTTGGCGCCGTCGCTAGATAAGTCGCGGCCTGCGTAAGCGGCAGAACCCCTTCCGGGAGCCCGACCAACTCGAATGCGTCTTTGGCAGCGATCGCGACTTGCAAGGCCTGCGGATCGGCGTTTCCGATGTCCTCAGACGCAAAGACCACCAGCCGTCGCAGGATGAATCGAGGGTCTTCGCCGGCCTCCAGCATGCGCACCATGTAGAAGAGCGCCGCATCGGGATCGGAGCCACGCAGGGACTTAATGAACGCGCTAACGACCTGATAGTGGGCGTCGCCAGCCTTGTCGTAGAGGATCGTCTTCTTCTGCTGCGCTTCCTCGACGAGCTCCTCGTCAATGAGGCCCGGAGTGCCAGGGTCCGCCTTGGCGGCGGCCAAGTCCGCGGCGACCTCGAGCGTATTGAGCGCGCTCCGCGCATCGCCCGACGCCCCAGCGATAATCGTGTCCTGCGCGCCCTCGGTGATGTCTGGGGCGGTCGGGCCCAGGCCACGCTCGGTCGTGTTCAAGGCCCGAAGAATGAGAATCCGGAGGTCCCCTGGCTCTAGAGGCTCCAGGGCCAAGACTCGACAGCGCGAGAGCAGCGCGCCGTTCACCTCGAAGCTCGGGTTCTCCGTTGTGGCGCCGACCAACGTAATGACGCCGCTCTCGACGTGCGGTAGCAGCGCGTCCTGCTGCGCCTTATTGAATCGGTGGATTTCGTCGATGAAGACGACGGTCTTCTTGCCGCTGACCATCGCCTTGAGTCGCGCGCCCTCAACGGCCTCTCGGACTTGTTTTACCCCCGCCATGACGGCCGAAATTGGATGGAAGATCCCGCCTGCACGTTCGGCGTAGAGCTTCGCCAGTGTAGTTTTTCCGGTGCCTGGAGGGCCCCACAGGATCAGGCTGCGAAGGACCTTTCGCGACATCAGGCTCTCTAAGAACCGCCCCTCGCCGAGTAGGTGGTTCTGCCCAACGATCTCCTCGATCGTCTTGGGCCGCATGCGTTCGGCCAGCGGCTGCCATTCCAGCTGCGGCTTTTCCCCGTCTGTCTTGTCGTTCCCAAATAGGGATCCAGATTCGGCCATACCGACAGTGTAGCCGTTCCGCGGTGGCCGGCGCTACCTCGATCGCGGGTGGTTTACTTCGCTGCGACGAGTTTGCCGCCGTTGACTTTGAAGCCTTGGGGCGGCTTCGCCGCGACGGCGCCGGTGTGGTCGCCAAGTGACCAGCCTTTCTCGGCGAAGCCGTTGGCGATGACGAGCAAGACACGGAGGCTCTCTTCGCCGCCGGCTAGGCGCGCGGCAAAGATCTCGGCAAGATCGATGTCGCGACTAAGCAAGGTCGTGCTGGCCGAGTATCGGATGTCCTCGTGGTGGTCCTCGATGAACTGGACGAGGGCCTTGGAGACTCGCTCGGTCTCGTGACTGGCGGCGATGTCGATCAGTCCGACCTTCTTCTCAGGGTCGCGCCAGTAGTCGTTGTCCATCCCCTCGAGGAGATCTCCCAGAAACTCGGAGACCTTCGCGCGCGGCCAGAGCTGGTTCAGCGCCTGTAGCGGCCAGTAAATGGGCTTGGTCTTTTGCCGACAGTACTCCTCGATCGTCGGCACGGCCTTGTCACCGAGCGCGACGAGTAGGTTCACCACGTAGTCCTTCTCCTCTCGGTCGACGGTGGTGGAGGGGCAGAGATGCTCGAAGCGCGCGAGGAGGATCTTGACGCCGTCGGCGTCTCCGGAGTCGGCGAGCGCGAAGAGCGAGTCGGCCGTCGCAAGCCTATCGGCCTGCTGGTAGTACATGTTGGTGAGCTTCTTTTTGGCCTTGTCCTTACGGCGCGCCAGCGTCGTCGCTTTGGAAAAGTAATCGAAGAGACCCATGTTAGTGACCTTTGGCGGGGTATGAGGCGCGCGAAGCTAGAGTCGCTTGCCTAGTGTGTCAAACGGACGTTTTCCTGACGGTTCTTCCCTTGCGTTTTCAAGACCGTTTTGGCAGTGTCCGCCACCGCGCCGGAGTGGCGGAATGGCAGACGCGGCGGATTCAAAATCCGCTGTCCTTTGGACATGTGGGTTCGACTCCCACCTCCGGTACTGAACTTTTCGGGCTTGTCCCCATTATTAGGAGCGACATGGCACGATCTGAGAAAGAGCAATATATCGTCTGGATGGACCTCGAGATGACGGGGCTCGATCCAGATAAAGAGCGCATCATCGAGATGGCGACGATCATCACGGACGGGAACCTCTCTCCAATCAAGGAGGGTCCCGAGATCGTGATCCATCAGTCGGACGAGTTGTTGGACCAGATGGACGAGTGGAATACGACCCATCACGGTGGCTCAGGGCTGACCGATCGCGTTCGTAAGTCGAAGGTGTCGGAGAGCGCGGCCGAAGAGATGACGCTGAACTTCATCTGCCAGTACATACCGAAAGCGCGAATGGTGCCGCTAGCAGGGAACTCGATCCACCAGGATCGCCGCTTCCTAGAGCGCTACATGCCGCGGCTGAACGACTACCTGCACTACCGCAACATCGACGTCTCGACGGTGAAGGAGTTGTCTCGGCGCTGGTACCCGGAACTGCGGCAGTATCAGAAAGCCAACTCGCACCGCGCGCTCGAGGATATCCGCGAGTCGATCGCAGAGCTGCGTTTCTTCAGGAGCATGCTCTTCAAGTAGCAGAAGAGTCTGACGAAACTGGGTTGCTGTGGTAGCGAGATCACCCGTTCGGGTGGCCTTTCGTCACCTCTCCCGTCGGTCCCTTTGTGTGTGCTCTGAAGTACGTTGACAATCTTAAGTTGTCGCACATAGATTCCGCGAGACTTTTTGGGCCTTTTCCCGACCCCGCAAGCGCATGAGCGAAGAGAATAACGGCGACCCCACCGAGGCAGAGACTAAGCAGGCTGAAAAAGCCGCCAAGTCCACCATGGAGGATGCTGCACCCGCAGCGGACACGGCCGCGACAAAAGAACCCGCGGCCAAAGCGACGGAGACTGAGCCCGCTGAGGCGAAGCCAGCTCCTAAGGCTAAACCCGCAGCCGATGATGTTATCTCGACGGGGACCATCCACACGAACGGTCAAGCGATCGATATCGTGTTCACGGGAACCGGATCCGAGAGCGAGCCCGGCGATCCGCACAAGTCTAAGTTCTGGGATGACGACCTCGACGGTCCCATCAAGAACCAGACATCTCCGAGGATATTCGTCGGAACGATCATCGGATTGATCGTCTTGATTGGAGCCGGCTACGCGCTGCTTCCGGGCGACCTCAAGACCGATGCGGTCGACCTGCTTCAGGGCACCGACATCATCGAGGCGCGTGAGCTTCGCGAGCAAGCCCGAGTCGAGGCAGAGCGAGCTGCGATGCTTGCGGCAGCGCCGAAGTTCGGCACCGTCGAAATCGTCAGCGCGCCGAACAACTTACTGATCACGTCCGAGGGACACCCCTCCCAGATCTTCCCTGGTACCCGGACCGACCTGACCTACCCGACGCGTACCCGCGTTACGTACAAGGACATCTCGGTCACCGACGACTTCGTCTTCACCATCCACGGCGAAGGCAACTACGCGGACCTTGAGTACACGATCCCCGCGTTCGGCCAGCCGGACTCGCCGTGGGCGCAGTCGTTCACAGGTGACTACAACTCGTCGCTCACCTTCATGGTTTGCTGGCCCGGAGAACCGGCGCGAGTTGAGGAAGAGTTCTGCCTCCGCCCCGCCGCCGACACCGATTGGCGTGCACGTGAGCTGCAGTGGCGAAATAACTGGCGCCCGGACCCCGAGGCGACCGAAGAGGACGCGATCATTCGCCTGCCCGGCACGATCACCGTCACCTCGGAACCTGTCGGAGCGATGCTTGCCTTCAACGGCCGCCAGCTCGTGAACGAAGAGAATCTTGAGGCCCCTGTGCCGCTCGTCACGCCTGTGAGCTTCGCCAACTACAACGCGCCTGCGGATCACGAAGATCGCACGCCGTTTGATGTCTACCTCTCCCGTGAGGGCCTGCCGCTGCAGCTGCTCTATGATGGAAAGGCCTCGATGACGATGGGCATTTACCTCCACCAGTTCAACTGCACGATCGCGGAAGGCCAGACCGTCCCTGAGCCGGTCGCCGCCGACGCTCCTGAGGGCACTGTCGAGAACTGGCTTGGCGTTTGTGACTACACCTACTCGCTCCACGCTGTACTTTCCGATCCCAAGCCCCCCGAAGAGGGTTCTGGCGAGGGCTCCGGTTCCGGCGACGCCGCACCGGCTGAGGCCGCAGCGCCTGCCGCCGCTGGCTCGGGTGCAGCCGCACCGGCCGAAGGTTCTGGCGCCGCCGCAGAGTAGACTCCGACCGATACGAGAGAAGCCCGCCGATGGCGGGCTTCTCTCGTTTTTGGGTCGCGGACCTCACGGGAGGACACGCCAGACGACCGGGCAAAGAGCCGAGTGAAAGAGGCGGTCTGCCGGCTCGTCCCGGTCCGCGCTATCCCTACAAATGCCCACCATGACGTAGGCGCATCATGAGCGAAGCGAATCGTGTCCTTCGTCTCACGTACCAAAACTCGTGACGAGGCGATTCGCCGACGATCGATAGGTCACACACGTGCGCAGCTGGGTACGATTCAGCTCCACCGCGTTCCACCTCCGCTACGCCCTCCGCTCATGATGCCCCTACGGGTACATAAATCGGAAGCGGTGCTCGATTCGGATTCGACCATCCGCCAAACTCGTGCCGTGCGCAGTTGACCCCTTCGGGGTGGTCGGCACATGGCGCCGGCCCAGCATTTTCCGGTGATGGAGGGTGGCTTGTTTCCTCCGGCCGGCTCTACTCCCCCATCGCTCGAACCTCTTCCAGACTCGCGGCGCAGCGGAAGCCGAAGTGATGGTAGGGGCTGTTGGAGGGATGGTGCCGTCGGCGGTGGTAGCCCGTGGCGTGCTCGGCCGGCCAGTACCAGGAGCCGCCTCGAACTACGCGCCAGCTCAAGCCGCAGTTCTCATCGCCTTGGCATGGGCCCGTTGGGGCGGCTCCTGAACAGGCATCTCCGCAGATCTGCCAGTCCTCCGTCCACCAATCAGCGACCCATTCCTCCGCGTTGCCGACCATGTCGACTAACCCGTAGTGTCCCGGCGGCCGCGAGCCGACCTCAAGCACGCGGCCGGTCTCTGGGGAGCTACCTTCCTCTTTGCGGACACCACAGCTACGCCCCGCCTCGTTTCGGATCACCGCATTTTCGCAGCTAACCGGGTCGTTTCCGAACGGAGTGCGGTCTCCGTCTGGTCCGCGCGCCCCCTTCTCCCATTCAGCTTCCGTTGGCAGGTGTCTGCCTCTCCACAGACAGAACTGGCGAGCGTCAAACCAGCTGATCCCGACGATGGGCTGGGTCGGCCGGTCGAAGTCGAGGTAGCGGGGACCAGCATCCTGACGGCAGCCGCCGGACTCAATACACTGCTCGAATGCGCCAACGGTCACTTCGGTGATGTCGAGGAAGTAGGCAGGCATTTCGACCGTGACGGCCGGCGTCGCCGCCGACAGCCGAGAGTGAGGCTGGCCAGACTGCTGGCAGGCGTGTTCGTCTTCATGCAGGCCACGAGCGAAGGGGCCTGCGGGAATGCAGGCCAATCCGGCAGGAGCGGCGAGTCCGCATGGAGGCAGCGATCGCACGGCCTCGGCCAAGGCTAGTCCGACGTCGGTTGAGGCCGACTCGATCGCTGGTGCTGGGTCTGTCGGCGACGGAGTTTCAGAAACCTCGTGCTGGACCGCGTCTTCCATTGCTGCCTGCGCGGGTGCGCTCGGCTCGGCTACTTGCCCAGTGCAGCTCCAAAGAGCGATTGGCAAATGGGAGAGAAGGGTAGTTGCTATCGAGGTCTTCTTCACTCCAACAGTCTCCGCGCGACCGCCTCGCCGAGGGCCACAAGGAAGGGAAATGACGTCCCCTCATAGTCGTAACTGCTATCGTTCATCACGCCGTTCGGGTTTGTATGAATCGCGGCTGCCAGTAAGAACTCTCGGCCGTTGGTGACGTCGCTCACGTAGGCGGCATCGAGATGAAAACCGTAAGCGCGTCCAGCCTTGTTCACATACGTGAGCGATTCCCAACCGACGACCTCGCTAATGCCCGGCGAGAACGGTTTGAAACGCGCCGACTCCTCCGGTACGCGGCTCATGATCTCCAGCAGTACCTCGCGATGCGCCTCATTGATTCCGAGATCGATCGACGGGGCCAGCCTAGGATCCGCTACCCAAGCTACGAGTAGGAGCATGTCGAGAATCGAGCAGCCGTTCTTGCGAGAGAAGTCGAGGGGCCCGTCCAGGTGCTCGTCGGTCAACGCCGCGATATGGGCGTCTCCAATGGCGACATCGGCGTGCATATTGGAGGCGACCGAGGTCTCCGAGATACGCTCTGGCAGCAGCTCGACCCAGCGGTCATCTAGCTCTGCGCGGATCGCTGGCGAGCGGCGATGCGCCTCTTCGGGCAATCCCTGACGGGAGAGTCGGTGGTGAAAACGGACGGACTCTAGACCGGCCTCCCACGCGCGCTCGTTGATCCCGTCGTGGCCGGCGATGTCCCAGAGGCGGTTGAACCCTTGATTGCTCGACACGACCAGTGCGCGCTCGAGTTGTTCCCGCAGCGCAGTTCGGTCCTCTTCCGAGACGATGACCTGCTCGCCCGCAGCGTCGATCAAGTTGGTTGCGAGGTCGGCGTACTCAATTCTCGTATCGACGGTTAGCCCAGTGTGCCGCTCAGCGAGCTCTTCAAAGACCTGAAGTGCTGCCACGGCGCCCAGTGTCTTGATCGCGCTCGCCGGGTAGACGTAATCCGCATCGAGTCGGTACGGGTGGAACTGGACGACGAGTGGTTCTCCGTCCGGGTCTCGGACGATTTCGCCGACAACCACCTGCATTCGTAACTCTTCGGCTCGGAGGGCGAGCTCGGCGAGGAGCTCGTCTCCAGCGATTAGCTCGGCAACCCATGTGTCGTCTGGATCTAGATGAGGTCGGGGCACCGGGGTCTCGGGCGCCTCCGGTTGTGGGTGAGCCGCCGCCTCGGGCGCCGCCTCTTGTGGCTCATCCATACTCACGGGCGTCGTCGGCGTCTCATCAGCCCCGATGTGCCCAAGGCCATCGTCATCGATCTCGCCCATGTTTGGGGCTGAGATCGAATGTTCATCCGGCCTCTGTGATCGAGTGCATGCACAGAGCAGCGCTAGTACGGTGAGGGCTCGCGTCGTCAGCATGGTTCTTGTCGTAGAGCGGAGCGGCAAGATACCCACGGCGGCGGCCAGCACGCAACGAGAGGAACCGATGCGACCAGAGATCCGAGAAGAGACATTCGAGAGTTTGAGCAAGTACGCGAAGATTCCGATCTCGTACGAAGCGACCTCGAAGCTCAATCTGTACCTCAAGGACGGAGTCTTCGAGCTTGAGGATCTCGAGGTCCCGTTCTTTTCCAAGGACTACGACTCACTGCCGGAGAATGATCCGACCTTCTGGCCGGCGCTCTTCAACACATCACGGTGGGGCCTTCTGGCCGCTTTTGATGAGGCAGGTACGAGGGTGGGTGGGGCCGCGTTGGCCTACGGCTCGATGGAGTTGGACATGCTGGAAGACAGGTCTGACCTCGCAGTTCTGTGGGATCTACGTGTTGCAGTCGACGCTCGCGGCCAGGGAGTCGGTAAGGCGCTGTGGAGCGCCGCCGAGGCGTGGGCGCGCAAGCGCGGCTGTGTCGAGCTCAAGGTCGAGACGCAACACGACAACGTGCGCGCCAGTCGCTTCTACCACCGTCGAGGGTGCGAGCTGGTTGCGGTGGATCGCCAAGCCTACCCAGAGCAGCCCGATGAGGTGCAGCTGCTCTGGTACAAGACACTTTGAAGCACGAGCACGTTCTGGTGGTCGGCGGAACGGGGATGTTGAAGGGTGTGACGTTGCGGCTCTCTCAGCACTGCCGCTCACTTACTCTCGTTGCGCGCTCACTGGTCTCGGTTCGGCCGGTGACGAACGAGTTCTCACCTGGTTGCGAAGCGTACGAGCTGGCCGCGAGCTGGGATGATTCTGCCGCGTTCGTGGAAGCCGTGCACGACCACGTCGCCGAGGTCGGCGCTCCGTCCATGGTGGTCGCCTGGGTACATGAGAGCGCGCTTGGGTTGCGTCTCGCGCAGATGCTCGCCGAGAGCGGTTCTGCGTGCGACTTCTTCCAGCTACGAGGCAGCTCGGCGGCGGATCCGTCGAAGGATCCGACGAAGCTTGGAGGGGGGCTCCCCGCGCACATGCGCTTTCACCAAGTGGTCCTCGGGTTTCAGATCGAGGAGTCAGGCTCGCGTTGGCTGCGCCATGACGAGATTGTCGCCGGCACGTTGGAGGCGATTGAGCGAGCGCAGGAGGTGTTCGTCGTCGGTACGGTCCGGCCCTGGTCGATGCGGCCTTAGTCGTTAGAGGCGGGGTCGTTGTAAGGCGCTCCATCGCGGACACAGTTCACGACTCAGTCTCACTTCGTTCCGCCTTCGCTGCGCTCCGCCGGCTCGCTGCTCATCAGGTCCCTAGTTTATGGCGAGTGTTCGTTCGAGCTAGCGGCAGGTGCTGCGGTCTCTCGGCAATCCGAGGAAGGGCGCTACATCGACTCGGTTCTCATCGCTGTCTTCGATGTCGATGTGCACGTGCGGTAGCGATTCCATGATCGCGGTGCCGCCCATGAGGCCGATCTCTTGGCCCGCTTCGACGACATCTCCAACGCGGAGTTCAGGGTGGACCGCGCCGAGGTGCATGTAGCGGATCTCGTGGCCGTCGAGGTCGGTACCGATCGTGCGGATCTCGATCATTTCGCCGGTGTGCCAGGACCCGTGATCGCGCGTGAAGAAGAAGACCTCGCCATAGCCCGAGACGTAGCCGGAACGGGGGAGCCGGTGGCCGGAACGTTCCGTTTGGCCCGCGCGCGTATCTCGGCGACCGTAGCGTTCTGCGTCGTCCTCTGGGCTGCGAATCGCGGTGATGATTCCGCGCGCCATAGACCGCAGCGGTGTGCCTAGACCGTCGTTTTCTCCGACCCCACCAATGTCGAGACCGCGGTGTTGTCGGCCGCCGGGGCGACAGTCGCCGAAGGTCCCGTAGATTCGCTCAAGCGGGTACGGGAGGGCGAAGCCAGGAGCCAGCGGCTCAGTGGCAGACGGCTCACGCACAAGCCAGTGTCCGTCTTGGTCCCCAATCGATTGGCCGGCGGAACGGGCACCTCCGCAGCCAAGCGTTGCGCTCAGGAGGAAGAGACCGAGAAGTCGCCGACGGTTGCTCAGGGCTCTTCTCGCGGGGAGAGTCCGAGGTCGCGTCGCAGCCCATTGATGCTGCCCATAACGTCTCGCTTAGAGCGGACGATATCGGCCAGCTGAACAGAGAGTCCGGCGATCTGTTGCTCAACGCCAAGCCGATTGCCGCCGGTCAATGCGTCTCGAGCAGTCTCTAGCGAAGCGAGCTGATTACGGAGTCGGTTCTCTTCGAAGTCGAGGGAACCGTACTCCACTACGAGTCGGTTGAACTCGGGGTCGCCCTCAAGCTCGACGAGCGCCTGGCGCGTCGACTCGTAGGTGACCTCGTAGTCCTCCATGATCGCTTCGATCTCACTCATGTCGGACCACGCGACGTCGTGCTCCATGCCGAGTCGAGGGTCTCCGGCGAGGATTCCGTCGTCGACGATCTCCATGAGGGCGCCGGCGCAAACCGCGTATTGCGGGTAGACCTCGACGAAGGTCTCCCACTCGTCGACATCAAACGCGTCAAGCAGCTGGATTCGGTATTGGTCCATGCATGGCTCGTTATCGAACCAGACGAGCAAAGCGCTGTCTGCGCGCTGTTGGCGCTGCTGGGCTGCGAGGGCGCCGTTGGCCACGGTGGCGCATCTCTGTGCACTGGCTGCGAACGTCGGGTCGGGCGATCCGGTGATCGGTCCACCCATCTGGGCGGCTCCAACGAAGTCGCCTCTGAGCGCGCGCTCGTAGCACTCGAGGATCGAGTTGTAGTCGGCGGTCTGCTGCGGGGGCCAGTTGCCCATTTGACCGAAGCGGTTTCCGTGAACGGCCTGCATCAGTTCAAGGCGGCCAAAGACGAGGTTGCAGTCAACGCCGAGTCGATCACAGGTAGCCGTGATCGCCTGGGCTGAGACGCCGTTTCGATAGCCCGGCGCGATGATAAGGAGCGTGCCGAAATCCCGTTGAGCGGTGACATAGTCGCCGTTCTGAAACGCTTCGTCGGCGTCCAAGAAGACGAGGTCTACATTCTCGTTTCCGCTCGGCATTTGGGTGAAAGGCGACTCAGGTGCCGAGGTGGAGGGCCCTTCTTGCAGCCCACTGCAGGCTGTAACGCACAAAGCGAGGGAGATTCTCGCGACGAGAGTCTTATTCATACCGAGTTCCGTAGGTGTAGTCTTGGGCGGGCGTATAGCACCATGGCAGCAAGATTCAACAACGGGATTTGGAGAGTTCTTGAGAGTCCGCGCAGCAACAGGGCGGTTGCTTCGACGTGCGTGGCGCCGAAGTCGTAGGTATATGTGATGTGGGTGAAACACCTCCGTCTACGGTAGGGTTTCCTTGCAATTGCGATCGGATAGCGGACGGAGTATTCTCCCGACTCGCTGCGAAGCGTCAGTAGATTTTCACCGTGGAACGGGACGAGAGACCGCGTGTTTTGCCCATCCTGCGGCACCAGTTGCCCAGACACCGCCATCGCTTGCCACGACTGTGGCAATATTCTTCCTGGTCTGACCGAGGCTTACGAGCCGAATCCGGTCGCGACCGCTGAGGAAGTTCCGTCGCATGAGACGTCCGAAGAGATGTCAGGCGCACTCGGGACACTTGTGGCCGAGCGCGGCTCCTTTGGAGATCCGGTCGCCGTCCCCAAGTCGTCCCCTAAGATCGCTTCGCCGGGAGGAATGAGACTCGGCCACGTCAAGCTGGTCGTCGAGCAAGGGCGCATTCTCGGCGAACAGTTCTTGCTCGCCGATCACGAACTGATGATCGGCCGCTACGACGCCGGAAGCCGGCGCTGCCCCGACATTGATCTAACCGCGCAAGACCCGGCCTACGTTCATCGCCAGCATGTGCGATTGGCGTTCAATCCGGCCGGTGACCGGCTGATGGTCTACGATATGGGCGGCCGAAACGGCGCGTACATCAATAACCAACTTATCGAGAAGAACGGCTCCGCGCTGGTTCAACTTGGCGACAAGCTTCGCGTCGGCCGAGTTGTCCTGCGGGTGCAAGAAGCGCCTGAGGTGGATGACCGTCCCACCCACTAAGGCCGGGGGCGAGGACAACCGCGATCTGCACCGGCGAATTGGATTGGCCGCGATGAATCGCGGCTATCTGGGCGTTAGGGAACTGAGTGAGGCGATGCTTACCGTAGGCGCCGACCCTGCCGCCTCACCCGCTGACATCTGGGTCGTTTCCGGCGCATTGGACCGCACAGAGCTCGCCGAGGTTATGACCGTCGTGCGCGGTTATACTGGCGAACTCGGGTACGGATCGCGACAGTCCGGCCTGCATCATACGCCCATCTCCAACATCCAGGTCGAAGGCGGCCTTGATTCGGTGAACCTCGCTGACGTAGTGCAGACCTACAACGGCGGCGGCCGGGGTGAAGCGATCACGAGCGATGTCGGTATTGTTGATACCCAGCGCTACCTGATCGGTGCGGAACTAGGCCGAGGCGGCGTGGGTCGCGTCCTGAAGGCTTTCGACCGCGACCTCGGGCGAACGGTCGCCATGAAGCTGCCGCTCTACTGGCCGCTCCCAGAGGACGAGGCCGACAAGTTCATCGAAGAAGCCCAAGCGACCGGGCAGCTGGAGCACCCGAACATCGTACCCATCTACGATATCGGCCGACTACCGACCGGCGAACTCTACTACACGATGAAGCGGGTTCAGGCTTACTCGCTCCGGGACGTCATCGAGGGGCTCAAAAACAACGTCGAGCACCTCGTCGCCGAGTATGGACCGACCCGCCTGCTGAACATCTTCCTGCAAGTCTGTCAGGCGATGCACTACGCCCACAAGCGCGGCGTCGTTCACCGTGACCTAAAGCCGGACAACATCATGCTCGGTGAGTACGGTGAAGTTCACGTTATGGACTGGGGACTTGCGCGGATCATGGACCGCGAGGTCGTTACCGATCGAAGTCTCTCCCAGGGGCATAAGGCTGAGATCGGCCAGACCGTAGGGACGCCCGCCTATATGCCGCCGGAACAGGCAAAGGGGATCCTCGACCAGGTCAATGAACGGAGCGATGTCTACTCGCTCGGCGTCATCCTCTACGAGATGGTCACGATGACCCAGCCGTCGACGCGCGCGAACGTCATGGCGACCCTGATGGCGGTTATTAGTGAACCCATCGCTCCCCCCTCCACGGTGACCGACACACCGATTTCGGAGGACATGGAGCACATCATCATGAAGGCGCTCGAGAAGGATCCTGCGGATCGGTACGCTTCAGCGAAAGAGCTGCACGACACAGTTGAGAACTTCCTCGACGGTCGGAATGAGCGGGAAGCCGATCGTCGGATTATGGAGGGGGATCGGTATGCTCGGGTCTACGAGCATGCGCGCCGCGAGATGTTGCGACTCGCCGAACACGTGCACGAAGCGCACAGCAAGATCGAGGATTGGCAGTCGATCGAGATCAAACGGACCATCTGGGAACTCGAGGACCGGCACCGTGGTGCGGCGATCGAGATGACCACCAGCTTTGGAGATGCGATCCGTGAGTTCACTCAGGCTCTCGCGCACGTGCCGACCATCCAGGGTGCGCGTGACTCCTTGGCGCGTCTGTACTTCAGCCGATACGAGCTCGCTGAGATTGAGGAGAACGAGCTAGATAAGGTCTACTTCCTCTCGCTGCTTCGGCAGTACGATGAGGGGGATCTTCAAGCGCGTATCCAGGACAGCGCGCCGGTGTCCTTTTACACCGCTCCCGAAGGAGCGGCGGTCTTCCTATACAGCTATGAGGAGGTTGATCGGCGCTTGGTCGTCGGTAAGCCGCAGTACTTGGGGACCTCGCCGATCCCGGAGCAATTCATCGCTGCGGGCAGCTACCTTGTCCGACTGAAACACCGAAAGAGTTCCACAGTGCACGTGCCTTTGAGCGTGCACCGATCAGACCCGATTTCGCTGAACACCGAGATCCCTGCAGATGGTGCTTACCGCAAGGGGTTCACCTTCGTCGCAGGCGGCCTGTCGATCATTGGTGGCGACCCTGACGCGTTCGATCCGCTGCCCACGCAACGGGTGGATGTCGCGCCGTTCTTCATGCAGAAGTCCCCGGTGACGTTCGCGGAGTATGCGGAGTTCTTGGATGCTCTTGCCGTCGAAGACCTCGACGAAGCCTTAGAGCGCGCGCCTCGGACACGTGGATCCGACGGCCCCTTGGTCGACCTCGACGCGAACGGTCGGTTCTTGCCGTCCGAGGTTCTCATCGACGGCGATATGCGTGCTCGGTACCCTGAAAATGAGGGCCATGAGGGCCGCTTGCCGGTGCTGGCGATTCGTTACGAAGATGCGCTCGCATACTGTATGTGGCGCGCCGGTCGCGAGGGCGTTCCTTTTCGATTGCCCACCGAGTTTGAATGGGAGCGGGCAGCCCGTGGTGCGGACGGCCGTTTCTATCCTTGGGGCAATCGATTCGACGCGAACTTCTGCAAGATGGGCGGCTCGCGCGCAGTTGAGAGCCAGCCAGAACCGGTGGGTTCGTTCCCGCTAGACCGCAGTCCGTTCGACGTATTCGAGCTCGCTGGCGGCGTGCGTGAATGGGTCGAGTCGACAGGCGACGACACCTATGCGATCGTGCGTGGCGGCTATTGGAGCGGTGATCTTCGCGCCAGCCGTTCCTCATCCCGCTGGCGTTTCCACCGGAACGCACGTCTCGCCACCATCGGATTTAGAATGGTCTACTCCCTGCCGTCATTTTGAGACCGATGTCCGTCCACGTCGAGACGATCGCTGATCGTCCGATGCGCGCTGATGCGCTACTGAAACAAGCGATGGACGCTGCCGGTTTTGGCGTTGCGCGGAAGAAGGCGCGCGGGTTCATTGAGAGGGGAAAGGTCAAAGTGAGCGGGTGGGAGTTGCGGCATTCCAGCGACTTGCTGGGCCCAGGAGCTGTCTTCTTTGAAGTCCTGATCCCTGAGGATGACTTGGTCGGGCGCACCTCAGAGCGAAGTGCCACTATCGAGTTGGTCGAGGAGGACATCCTGCACCGTGGCGACAACTGGGTTGCCGTTGAAAAGCCGATCGGGGTGCCAACCGACAGAACCCGAGATGCGAAACGCGACTCGATGAGTGCCGCCGTCGAACGTTTGCTGGGCACCAAGATGTGGGCCGTGCATCGGCTCGATCGCGACACGTCGGGCGTGCTCCTGCTCGCGACCTCCAAAGCCGCGGCAGCCGAACTTGGCGGGCTGTTTCAAAGCCGTGAGGTCGAGAAGCGCTATCTCGCGCTCTGTCAGAAGGGCGCCGAGGATCTTCCCGAAGAGCTCGTCGCGACGCTGGGTGATGTGGGTGGAAAGAAGGGCGTGGCAGAAGACGGGAAGCCAGCACAGACAAGCTTCTGCGTGATCGAAGACCGTGGTCGAATCGCGCTCGTTGAGGCGCGTCCTCACACTGGTCTTACCCATCAGGTCCGGGCGCATCTGTCGCACCTAGGTTGGTCGATCGTCGGAGACGTTCGCTACGGTGGCCCGCCAGCCGCACGTGTCATGTTGCACGCGAAGTCGATCACCCTTCACGGCGCGACGATCGAGTCTCAGACAGTGTTTCCGTCAAGCTAACCGCTTCCGTGGAGAACGAGCGTCCGGTGGCAGAGCTCGGCGACCGTGTTCCGATGAGCTGTGGGGCGTCGCCCTGCCGCTAGGCAGGGACTGCGTCAGTGAAGTGCGGCCCCCATGGTGGGGCCATGTTTCTATGTGGAGCACTGGCAAGCTAGGAGCACTGGCGAGCTAGGAGCACTGGCGAGCTAGGAGCACTGGCAAGCTAGGAGCACTGGCAAGCTAGGAGCACTGGCAAGCTAGGAGCACTGGAGTCAGGCCTAGCCTTCGGTCGCCGCGTCCGACCGGCCACGGACCCAACTGCAGACGATGCAATCCACGGGAATCTCTTCCGCGTTGGTGGCGTAGGCGCGGAGGATTCCCTCACGCTGCATCCCCGCGTTTTCCATCACTCGAGCAGAGCCTGGGTTCTCGACGTCACAGAAGGCCCAGATTCGTGCAAGGTCGGGTCGGGCGTCGCGAAGGTAGTCCAGAACGACCTTTAGGCTCTCGGACATGTAGCCGCGTCCCCAGTGCTCTTCGGAGAGGACGTAGCCGACCATCGCCTTGTGCCCATCGATGTGAGCAGCGATCATACCAACGACCTCTGGTTCGTGACCCAAAATACTGATCACCCACGGCAACGTTTTCCCCTCCCTAAGATCGCTCAACGTAGCGGCCAGAAAGGCGTGCGTGTCGGAGATGTCTCTGTGCGGCTTCCATTTCAAATAGCGTGTAACATTAGGGTTTTGCGCATACTGTCTAAAGACATCTCCCGCATCTGAAGCTCGCGTTTTCCGGAGCGAGAGGTTCGCAGTTGTGAGGGTTGGGATCGAGTTCATTG
The DNA here is from genome assembly GCA_047629415.1 of Bradymonadia bacterium. GTDB lineage: Bacteria > Myxococcota_A > Bradymonadia > REDH01 > REDH01 > CBDUJZ01. The sequence continues at coordinate 34,567 of JBLHWZ010000021.1, forward strand.
ATAGGGACTCTCGGGAT
>JBLHWZ010000022.1:0-34399 GCA_047629415.1 Bradymonadia bacterium
CGTCGGTCCCAGCGACGTGACCGCGAGTGAAGTTCTGGAGCAGGTCCGAGCAATCGACAGCTCCCTGCGCTAAAAAATGTGCTTCGGGCGCTTGCGCTCGATTTGGGGGTTCGTTATCTCTTTTAATGAGTTCGGTCTCAGACCGAAGGATGCAGCGAAGTCTAGGACTTGGGGAAGCACCGCTTCGCAGCACCCTGAAAGAAGAGAATATGGAACTCGCCTACATTCGAATCGACGATCGTATTGATGCCGTTCATACGGCGGAACTCCGTGCTTCAGAAACAGCACAACGCGAGTTCCGTGAACGTTATCTGATGAGTTGGGTCTACCACGAGCTCGGGCTCGAGGGCGTCGTGCTCAGCGCGTCCGACATCCAACGAGCTTTTTCGGGCAGCGAAGGCCGAGACTACTGTGACGGGGAGTCGCTAAAGCGCGTTCGACGCTACCGCGACGCCGTCCGGCGCCTCCAGCTAGCCTCCTCAAAGCGCGAGTCAATCACTCGAGGAACACTCCTCGAGTACCAGGCTATCCTCTGCGGACACCAACCGCGTAACGCCATCCGTCACGACGAAGGAGCCACCCAGCAGTACAAGCATGATGTCGTTGATCCGTCGGAGATCGAAGAAGCGCTGCGTCTGATCGTCGCGACGATCGAGCGCGATCGCTTCCTGCAGCATCCTATTCAGCTGGCGATCGAGACCCACTACAAGATCATCAAGCTCTGGCCCTTCGTAGAGCATAGCGCTGCGGTCGCGCGACTTGTCTCGAACCAAATCCTCTACACGAATGGCTACCCGCCTGCGCTCATTCACGCGGAAGATCGGCAGCAGTACTATCACTGCCTGCACTACGACATTCGCCGCCTGCAATCGCTCGTCATGGACGCGCTGAGCGGACAGATTAGCATGCGGGAGCGCCTATTCTTGAACCCGCGCGCAACCCACGAGACACGACTGGCATCGTAAGAGGGCGCCGAAACGCGCACGCACTGAGAAGCTGGCTAGCCAAGGCGGCCAACCCGCGGGCACTACCGCTCGATCCTCTTTTTACAGAGGGCAGGGCCTCTTTCTGAAGAGGACAGGGTTGCAAACGTAGCCAACCGTGTTTGTACTTGGTGCGCCTGCCGCGCTCATGGAGAGCACATGATGACCCCCGAACTGCTGCTGCCTACGAATACGACGACGCCCTTCAGGGGCCAGCCAGGCGACCGTGTCGTGTTGCCAGACGGCGTCGCCGTTGAAATCTTTGCGAGGGCCAATCTCCCATCGTCCTACGGGCCGCTGGAGATGGTAGCCTTCAAGAACAACCTAGATGGAAAAGAACACGTTGCCGTTGTCCGAGGTGCGGTCCTGGGGCGGCGCGGGATTCACGTGCGCGTGCACTCCGAGTGCCTCACCGGCGATGTCTTTGGCTCGCGGAAGTGCGACTGTGGCTCGCAACTGGACGCCGCTCTTGGAGCGATCGCTGACATGGAAGAAGGGGTTATCCTCTACATGCGCCAGGAAGGACGAGGCATCGGCCTCGCCAACAAGATCAAGGCATACTCGCTCCAGGACCAAGGCTTCGACACGGTCGAGGCGAATCTCCACCTCGGCTTTGATGACGATCTTCGAGACTACCGGGTCTCAGCGGCGATGCTGCATTTGCTCGGCGTGGAGTCGGTGAACCTCTTCACCAACAACCCCAAAAAGGTCGAAGGTCTGCGAACGAACGGGGTCCTCGTAGAGAACCGCGTGCCACTCCAGATCGAGCCCAATGAGTACAACGAAAAGTACTTGCGGACGAAGCGCCGAAAATCCGGGCACCTACTCGACCTTTAGGCCGCCCGCTCATCTCTCAGGGACGGGTTTTCGCTTCTTCGCTCGCACATAGTCGATGCGTAGCAGGATGATTACGACCAACAGAGCCGCGAACGCGATAAGCTGTGAGAGCACGGCCCACATTGGCTCCTCAGTTGCCGCGTACATCTCGATGCCGGTATTCCAGCCGCCGTGCACAAGGACCGCAGCGAGCAGTCCGAGAAGCGGCGCGACGGCAATCGAGGTGAGGCTACCGCGGCGGTAGAGACCGCCCAGGGTCGCCCCGAAGAGCGCAGAGCTCGTCAGGTGGATCAGCGTTCCGTAGCCCATCCGAATACGGAGAGCCGCCAGCCACGTGTCGACTCCCCCCGACGCGTAACCCTTTATACCGAAGAGAAGGTTCTCGTACGCGGCAAAGCCGGCGCCGGCTGCGAGGCCGAGGATCAGCCCGTCGCCACGTGTCTTCAGACGCCCGCCGATGAAGAGTCCGAGCAGAAGCGAGGCTTTGCCCATCTCCTCGGCGATCGGCCCAACAACACCGCTGCTCAGGAGCGTGGAGACTAACGGATCCGCGGTGTCGAACGAGGGCAGGTAGACTGGCGCAACCAGCGCGCCAAGTGAGAGCCCACCAATCGCGCCTACGCTCACGCAGGCAGCGAACATCCAGCTACGATGGGTGAGCGGCGCCGCGGAGTGCTCATCCGCAACATCCCGAAAACGCATCGCGGCCAGTGTCGCGACGAAGACCGGAATCAACGATGCGAGGAAGGTCAGGAAAATGATCCATGTGCTAGGTCTCAGCACAGGCGCATCGGGGGCTCGTTCTGCCTATTCGCAGCCGAGGTCTTCGATGGCGCGGCGAGCACGCTCGGCGGAACGGCCAGTTCGTACGATAGAGAGCACGCGGTCGTAGGCTTCACATGCGCCTCCAGTGTCGCCAGAGGTTCTACGTGCCTCCCCAAGTCCCAACCAGGCGGGGGTGTATCGTGAGTTGACGTTCGTCGCTCGGTCGTACCGAACGGCAGCAAGATCGTGTCGACCCATCGCTTCATAGCTTCGTGCGACTCCAACATGGGCCTCAGCGCTGTTCGGTCGGGCATCTGTAGCATTCGAGAAGTGATTGAGCGCGTCTTGGTAATCTCCTCCGCGGAGGGAGGAGTTCCCTGCGCCCATCAAGTCATCGTAACCGCTCGGAGCCTCTTCGTCTTCCGGCTCCGGCTCTGGCTCTGGCTCTGGCTCTGGGCGTCGCGGACGAGTGTCCGCCCTCGCGGTCGACCCTGTGTCGCGCGCAGGCGGATCGACTCTGGGCTGAGATGCCCTATCTCGGCGAGGAGGTTCGGGCTCTCTGACATCGGGCGCGACTGCCGCGACCCTCGCTGCGGTATCGTCTTCGGCGCTTGGACTCGTGTCGTCTGCGGCTCCAGTCTCCGCATCAGCGATCTCGCCGGACCCATCCGCTTCACCAGACCCGGCGGCCATTTGGTTCCCAGAGCCATCGAGGTCGGCTGAACCATCACCAGAACCATCCGCGACAGGCTCTGACCCGCTAGCGCCTGTGTCTGTCGCTATCGAGCTGGCGTCCGCGTCCGCAATCGGATCGACGGGGCCCGAGCCAAACCCAATCCACGCAGGCTGGAGTGCTGCCAGAATTACGAGGGCGCCTGCGAGCAACATGAGAAGCGCAAGCAGCACAGTGGGCCACCGGCGACGCTCGCGCCGCAACTCCGAGTACTCAGCTGTGTAATCGCTTGAGCGTCCCTCATCGATCGCGGGCGCTGCGAAACTGATGGCCGGGGCATCATCCCAGAAGTCGTCGGTCCCCATCGAGTATTCATTCGACGGTTCAGCCTCGGGATCGACAATCGGGCTCGGCTTGGAGCCAGTGCGCTCGTCCCTTTTCGACGGCTGCGTGGTCGCCGAAACGTCGACGGCATCGCGGCCCACGGAATGCGTAGTGACACTAGCGGACGCGGGACGCAAATCGCGAAGCGGCGGATCTTCAGCGGGCTCAGCGGGCGCTGAAGTCGCGATCGACGGCGGCTCCGTGGGCGTCGGGGTGAAGCCCCGGCCTCGTCGATGCGGGTCCAATGACCTAGATGCCTCAGCACCCCGCGCCTCTGCCTGTTCGCGAGGGGCAAGCTGACTTGCGGTCAGGTAACCATCGGTCTCACGCGACGCGTTACGCGGCTCATTGAGCTCGTCGACCACCTTGAAGAACGCGGCCAGCTCATTGATGGACCCGAGGGATCGCCACGTTTCGCCGGTCTTTGAGATCAGATCGCGACGCGAGACCTTCTGCTCGACGATCCAACGCTGCAGCGTCGAGAGGTCATCAAAGTCGATGGTCTCGCCGGTGGACTCCCTCTTGACCACCCACTTCTGGACGGGTGCGGCGGGTGCTTTACGGACCTTGAAGACTTGGCCGCATGCAGAGCACCGAACATTGATGCCCTTTGGGCCAATCTTGTCTTCCTCGAACTCGTAGAGAGTCGAGCAGGATGGGCAACGAATGTCCATTCAACGGGGCAGGGGTCTTAGGGGGTTTCCGCGACTGGATCGCCGGAACCCTCAGGTGCTTGATTGGTGGGCGCTGCGGCCCCTTCTAGCGCGGCCTCTGGAGCGGCATCGGCATCGGATCCATCGGCAGGCGGCTCGTCGCCCGCAGCACAACGCTCAGCGGACGCGGACGCGTCGGCTGTTCGCTGCTCGGCTGCATAAAGCGGCGAGAGAAGGCACGCCAACTCATAGTCATCCGGTGCCAGCGAGACCGCTGCCTCAAGACGCTCAATTGCCATTGCGGGCTCGCCTCGTGCTTGCGCTGAACCCGCTTGGTCGATCAACTCGGCGATCGCCTGATCGTAGCTGATCGCCGGCTGAGCGACTGCTTCCATCTCGGTCGGAAGGTAGCCACGGTCCGGCAGTGTGAGCCCAGGGGGCAACTCGGGGTTCTCAACTTCGAAGATCTCAATGTCGCGGAGGTTCACAAGGCCCGACATATGGGCAGCGATTGCGGCCAACGCGGGCAAGATGAGCAGCGAAAGGATGAGCAAAAGACGCGATGTCTGCTCCTCTTCCTTGGTCGCCGGTGCCTTCAGCAACTTGTATTCGGCACCCGACTCATTGTCGTCGACGCGCGTTCGGCGGGCTTCTCGGAGCCGCGCCTCGGCCTCAGCCTTCATCCGGTCAACGCTGGAGACCTGGGACTGGGCGGTCGAGCCCATACCAGCGCTTCGAAGAGTTGATGCCTGAGGCGCGATCTTACTACCGGTCGGCTTTACGTCTTTGAGGTCCGGCTCTTCTTCGACGGGCATCCACGTGTTGCCACCGTCCGAAGAGACCTGGATTCCGTCAAACGACTCGCGGGAGACGAGCCAGTTCCGGATCTGATCTGTGTTCGGGAAGTCATAGACGAGCCCGACTGGGTTCTTGAGCTTCCATCTCTTTCCGCCATCCGCTGCGCCCGGCCGGCTAACGACCGGCGCTGCGACCGGCGCTGCGACCGGCGCTGCGGCCGGCACTGGATCCGAAGGGATCATAGGAACTGATCCAGAGACCGATGCAGAAGTAGCGTCCGCGCGAGGCACAAAGAAAATGTGAGCACAGTTCGGACACTTGATGTTGCCCCCCGCCTCCGGGAGCTTGTCTTCCCGGATGCGATACCGGGAGGTGCAAGAAGGGCACTCAATGATCATTTAGCCGGTTGGGATCGGGCAAGAACGTTGGAATCCTCTAGTACGACATGACCGCGCGAACAACATTCGCGCGGGTTTTACCTAGTCGTGTCGGACGCGGTAAGTGGCAGACCGACACCCTATCACACAGGCTCATCGGTCGCTTCCGTCGCTTCCGCCACGGCCGAGAACCATCCCCACCGCCGACGAGCGACGGCCAGGATAGCCGGGATACTGAGCGCGAAAGCATAGAGACCAACTGCACCAAGGGTGTACGGCTCGAAGAAGAGACCCGTATCTTTCGTACGGGCGAACTCGACGCCCATGCCGAGCAGATAGGTGAACGAGATACTGCCCGGGAGAATTCCGATTGCGGTCGCGGCCGAGAACCTCCCCAGCCCTACCGGGGAAAGCCCGCCAAGCCAGCTGATCAGAGTGTAAGGCGTAGGGACCAAGCGCAGATAGAGCACCGCTTCGAACCCTCTCCGCTCCAGGATTCGTTGGTAGCCTTCGAACTTCGGGAAGCGTGCTGAGAGCAGCTTCTGCAACGAGTCGCCGCCTACTACCCGAGCGATGCTGTGACCCAATGCCGAGCCCAAGACGGCTCCCGCGTAGTTCAACGGAATCGCCGCGATGGGTCCGAAGACGGCAGCTCCGATTAAGGTCAACGGAGTGCCGGGAACCCAGAGCGCGATCAGCACAGCGTAAGTCAGTATCCACACTGGTGCCGCACCCATCCCCAGCCCTTCGACGATCTCCGAGACTCGCGCTTCCGTGAAGAGCTCACCTAACGGCGTGTAACGGAACGCGAGGAACATCCCGACCGCAAAGGAGAGGACCAGACCAAGTCGAAAGACCGCGATGGTCCTAGGCGAGAAGCGTGAACTCACCCAATCCCCAGCGCAGTCGCTTCGAGCTTCTGCAACCGGTCGCGCAGTTCCGCTGCTTTCTCGAACTCGAGCGCTCTAGCGGCAGCGAGCATGTTCACGCGGGTCTCCTTGATGGCAGCCTCGAGCTCAGCACCGCTGAGTTCGATCTCCGGAGCGGTAGGCCCCGACAGACCATATGTCTTTACCTCTTCTTCGGTGGGCGCCGCGAGTTCGTGGATCGCCTTTATGATCGTCCGCGGTTCGATTCCGTGTTCTTCGTTGTGGGCGCGCTGAATCTTCCGCCGACGAATCGTCTCGTCGATGCACTCTTTCATCGAGCGCGTGATCTTGTCGGCGTACATGATCACCCGCCCTTCCGTGTTGCGAGCGGCGCGACCGGAAGTCTGAATCAGACTCTTTGCCGAACGAAGGAAGCCTTCCTTGTCCGCATCTAGGATCGCTACGAGCGTGACCTCGGGCAAATCCAGACCCTCCCGAAGCAGATTGATCCCGACCAGAATATCGTAGTCGCCCTTACGAAGATCACGGAGCAGCTCAACTCGCTCCAACGTGTCGATATCGCTGTGCATGTAGCGGGCTCGGAGCCGCAGATCGCGAAGATAGTCGGTCAGATCCTCCGCCATTCGCTTGGTCAGTACAGTGACCAGCGCCCGCCCGCCCTTCTCGATGATGATACGAAGTTCAGCGAGCAGGTCGTCAACTTGGCTGCCTGCTGGACGGACTTCAATAATCGGATCGAGCAGTCCTGTAGGCCGAATCACCTGCTCGACGACGACGCCGCCAGCCTCTTCGATCTCCCAGTCACCCGGCGTCGCAGAGATGTAAACGACCTGATTTACGATCGCTTGGAATTCGTCAAACTTCAGTGGCCGGTTGTCCACTGCGCTCGGCAAACGGAAGCCGTGCTCAACGAGGGTCGTCTTGCGAGCCCGGTCACCACGGAACATCGCTCCTACCTGCGGGATCGACACGTGTGACTCGTCGACCACGAGGAGCCAGTCATCCGAGAGGTAGTTTAGCAAACAGGGTGGCGCGGCCCCCGGTTTGCTCCCAGTCATGTGACGGGAGTAATTCTCAATCCCGTTACAATAGCCCATCACGACCAGCTGCTCGATGTCGAGCTGGGTTCGTTTTTCCAGCCGCTGGGCCTCCAACAGCTTCATCTCGCTGCGGAGATGAGCGAGCTGCATCTGGAGTTCTTCCTTGATGGCGCCAATCGCGCGTTGCCGGTTCCCTGGCTCGACGACGTAGTGAGAGCCTGGGTAGATCGCCATACGATCGAGCTCGCGGAGCACCGTTCCGCGCAAAGGATCGATCTCCGCAATCAGCTCGATCTCGTCGCCGAAGAACTCGACTCTGATCGCAGCGCGCTCCTCGTACGCCGGGAAGATCTCCACGACGTCGCCTCGCACGCGAAACTTCCCTCGGCTGAAGTCATAGTCGTTCCGCTCGTAGCGGATGTCGACGAGCTTTCTGAGCAGCGTATCGCGGTCGATCTGCATGCCCACTTCGACGGTCACAAGCATGCCGTAGTACGCCTCGACGCTGCCGATGCCGTAGATGCACGAGACCGACGCGACGATGATGACGTCGCGGCGCTCTAGCAGGCTGCGGGTCGCCGAGAGGCGCATCCGGTCGATCGCGTCGTTCACGATCGAGTCCTTCTCGATGTACGTGTTTGTCGACGGAACGTACGCTTCAGGCTGGTAATAGTCGTAGTACGAAACGAAGTACTCGACGGCACTGCCTGGGAAGAACTCGCGGAACTCCTGATAGAGTTGCGCAGCAAGTGTCTTGTTGTGGGCAAGAACTAGCGTCGGCTTTTGCACCTCTTGGATGACGTTCGCGATCGTGAACGTCTTGCCCGAGCCAGTGACGCCAAGCAGTACCTGAGATTTTTCGCCGCGATCCAATCCCTCGACCAGCTGTCGAATCGCGTCCGGTTGATCGCCGGTCGGCGAGAAGGGGCTCTTAAGATTGAAGGACATCGGTGATCTCTATTCGCAGGCTGCGCTTGTCGCGAGCCGCTGAATGTACCCTGTCTCGCTGGACCCGTCCTGCCAAGTGATCGTGTAGCGATCGCCAACCCAGAATACGTTTGGGAGCAGACCGCCCTCTTCGGTGAGACCGACTGTCGCAGGGACGGTAGCCGCGCCGTCGAGACCGGCGAGGGAGAAGACGACGTCGCCGGTGCTGTTCTCCTGCCACACGACGGCGAGAGCCTCACCATCCCAGGCCGCCCGTGGGAACACAGCGGTCGTCGAGCCATCGAACAATTCATGCGCGGGCGACACGGGCACCCCGTTGGCGGCGAGGTGCAGCACCCAAACCTTACACATCGCCTCATCAACCGACGTACCGTAGACGACCGCCCAGCCAGAACTCGTGCTGTGAATCGACGTGGGAAGGGATGCGCCCTCGGCAGCAACTTGGGGAGGCGCAACCTCGGTCGCGCCGTCCTTTGAGAGTCCTGCGAACTGAATGAACCGTGCCCCGCTCGGCCCCGAAACCCAGGCCAAACCAAGCGTATCGCCGTTCACCGCGACCACGAGATCACGGGCCCCTTCCCCAAGCTAAAGGGGGCCATCCGACGCCACGCTGCCATCGTTGGCAACAGCGATGAGGCGATATGCTGACTGGCCGGACTGCTCATTGAGCACGAAAAGCACCGCATGACTCTCGACCTCGACGAACGTATCCCCAGGACTGGTGATGTAGTCATCCCCAACGAGAACTGGCTCTCCGATGAGATCGCCGTCATCGGACAAGCGAGCGATGAAAACAGTATTCGTCTCCTCGGCCACCTGAGTGTAGGCGACGAGAAAACCTCCGGAGACCTCGACCCCTACTGGGTCGCGGACCGGGTAGAGCGACGGAGTACGGGCCTCCGAGGCCACCGCGCTAGCGCTGCGGTTCATCTTCGACACATACACGCCCCAAGGCTCTGCGCTCACGCCAGCTCGAACAACGAGCAGGCCGTTGCCGAGTTTGCACGACCGTGATTTCGCCGCCGGCAGGGCCCGACGCCAACTCCTGAGCCGACACTGGGTTCACGAATGGGTCGGACGGGAAGCAACTCGTCCCCTCCTCCCACGGCGGAAGGTCAGGAGCGATATCTCGCGGAGCATCTCCCGAAACGTCGGATGGGTTCGCATCTCTCGGCGGCGGCACATCGCAGCCTCCGTCGTCATCAAACCGAGCGATGTCACCATCCTCAGCGGCCGCACGATGAGTAGGCTCTCCGACCTCTGTCGGAGACTCCCCTTCGATGAGATCGCCGTTGGCGCAGGCCAGGATTCCGGTCGCGGCGAACGCGAGTGTGAGAAGTTTAGTGAAGTGAGTCATGGTCTCGTTTGAACAGTGGGCGAACCCTAGACAACTCGACTGCGTTCTCCCAGCGCAGGCCCTGCTGCTCTCGCTCCCAGATCGTACTTCAGGTAGAGCTTCAGCCTCGCAGACGTGGGAGGATTGCTCCGCCCCACGGAGACCAGGAGCGACATGGCGATTCTCGATTGCAGGACAGGGAAAGGGCATCTGCTCGCGGAGCATGAGCGCGTGCTCAGGGGCCTCAGCCGCAAGGATGAGCACCCCGAACTTAGGGAGGGCGAAACCCTGACCGGCGCGTACCATCCGCAGGCGATGGAGATCGCTGCGAAGAACTGGCGGCTGAGGATGGCGCACGAGCATCGCTCCGCGCAGACCTTCACCAACTTGCTGCCTCACTTGGTCACGGCCGGTGCCTCGATGGAGTTTAAGACCGTCGTCGTGAGGTCTGCGCTGGACGAACTGCGCCACGCGACGCTCTGCGGGCAAGTCGTCTCATTGCTCGGGCACGACCCAACGATCGACGTCGTTCTGACACCCGAGAAGCCCACGTTCCATCCGGATGTCTCACCGGTCGAGGCCGCGATTCGCAACCTCGGGTTCGTCGGCTGCATCTCGGAAACGGTCGCCGTAGGGATGCTCACTGAGGAGCGCGACAAGGCGAAGGAGCCGTTTGTGAAACGGGTGCTGACTCAGCTGTTGGCCGACGAGACCTTGCACGCTCGAGTAGGCTGGGCCTACCTCCGCGAAGAGTGGCCGAGCCTTGATGCGGCCGCCCGTGAACGTACCACCGCGTACCTCGCTCGCGCGCTCGGCTATTACGAACAATGCGTGATTGAGGCGACGCTGCCGGGCGTGTTCTCGGACGAGGTGATGGCGGATGCGATCGCGTTGGGCTTCTCGGAGCCCAGAAACGCGCTGGAGCTGGCCTACCAAGCGATCGATGCGGTGGTCGTGCCCGAGCTTGAGAAAATCGGCGTACCGGTTGGAGCACTTTGGAACGCCAGGAAGTGCTCGGATTGAAAGGACATCGTAACGATTGTGAGCGGTTCGAGCTACGCAGCGGTTCGAGCTACGCAGCGGTTCGAGCTACGCAGCGGTTCGAGCTACGCAGCGGTTCGAGCTACGCAGCGGTTCGAGCTACGCAGCGGTTCGAGCTACGCAGCGGTTCGAGCTACGCAGCGGTTCGAGCTAGTCAGCGATTCGCGCAGAACCCAAAGTCGGCGGAGGCTCCTGGAGCGATCGACGCGTTCCAGTCTGCGCCGCTCACGGTCGCGGTGCCGCCATCCTGGGTGAGCATCGAATTCCAAAAGTCGTTCACGACACCGTCGAGTTCGAGCTCGATCACCCAGGTGACCGCGTGCGCTCCCTCGTTGGTGACTCGAACTGCCGCACAATATCCGGAACCCCAGTCGTCGGTCATCGAGAGCTCAACGGCGAGACCACTGGTGACTGGCGGAACATCCGGCCCAAAATCCGCCGATAAGTCGGCCTCTGCATCTAGGGCAGCATCTGGAACGTCCACGCCCGCGTCCGGCGCGTCGACACCGACGTCGCTCCCTGTGTCTGCGCCTGGCTCGTCGCGGCCGCTCCATTCGTCGGGCCCAACGCCGTCGGCGGCTCGGTAGTAGAACGACGAGATCTGGGTGAGCGCGACGACGAGCGACTCGAGGTCTGCGTCCCCGGCGAGTTGCTCTTCCAGAATGCTCTTCACCGAGCATTCGAAGGGCTCCGGAGCGACGCCGTAGGAGTACCGGAACCACTGCTGCACGTAGCATGCGTGCACGTCCTCACTCTCCGCTAGCAGCGTGGCGAGCTCGTTCATGCCATCGAAGACTGCGGCGGTATGGCGCGACCCGATGATCTCCCCTCTCGTGTCAATGGCCAGCCCGTTTTCGTCGGCCCGATAGACGCCAACGCCGTCGTATTGCTCGAAGGCGAATCCGATGGGATCGACGAGATCGTGGCATCCAGCGCAGATCGGGTCCGTCGAATGCAGCGCGAATCGTTCCCGTGTTGTGAGTCCAGGATCCAAGGCGGGCGGGTCGGCCGAGATGCCCGGAGGCGGGGGCGGTAGAGGCTGACAAAGGAATCTCTCTCGGACCAACTTTCCCCGGTGAATTGGTGAGCCACTGGTGGGCAGTGCTTGTGTTGTGAGGAGGCCGCCTTGGGTCAGAATTCCCACCCGTTCATCGGCGAGGTCGTATCGTGACCATCCCTCACCATCTGGCGTCCCGCCTTCCCAGCCGTAGAACGCGCTCAGCTCCTCGTTGGCAAACGAGTGTGTCGACGTCAGAAGGTCGGTGAGGGTCCCGCCCGGCGTGGCGATCGTTGAGACGAGATACCGCTCCAGCTCTTCGGTCATGGCGGCCCGAATCTCGTCGCTGAATGCCGGATACACACCGTTGTCTCGCGAGACGGTCGAGAGTCGTTCTAGCTCCAGCCACTGGTTGAAGAAGTGAAGCGAGGAGTCCTCTGCGTCTGCCGTGGCGATCAGACGTCGTGCGTGATCGGCGAGGCTTACTGACGTGAGTTCGCCCTCGTCGGCGTCCGCCGCGAGAAGCTGATCTGGCGGGCCACCGGTGACCAAGAAGCTGAGCGCTGTCCCCAACTCGTGCTGGGTGAGTTCGTAGACCCCTTCGTGCTCTTCGCCGAGCTCCGTGCGGTAGAGAAAGTTCGGTGAGATGAGCATGGCGACTACGATGTCTCGCAGGCCAGCTTGGTCTCCTGAGAGTGCTGCGGCGGCGGCGTAGAGGCCCTCGTAACGGGCCACCTCTGCGTCGGTGAGCGGCCGTCGGAAGGCGCGACGCCCGAACCGCTCGACCACATTCGTTGCGCAGACCGCCCCGCCTTCTCCGGCCGTACAATCGCCCAGAGCGCGCAGCTGCGACTCGCTAAGTGGGTCCGCCAGCGATCCGGCGGCTTGAAGCCACTGTTCGACGAGGAGTGGATTGGCGACCAGGGCATCGGCGTTGTTGTCGAACCCGTGCACGACCGGTTCGGGCGCGAGCCGGGCGCCCCATCCGTCGTCATCTCCCAAGAGCGCATGGACCGACCGTCGGTATTCTTCGCGCGTAAGTCGGCGAGTGAGTCGCTCTCCGGGCCAGGGGTCGAGGCAATCGTCGAACACTGGTGCGGTCGGATCACACTCATCCAGTTCGCCCGTCGCCCTCAGAACGAAGTCGACGAGGTCCGAGTAGGCCTGCGAGTCGGCATCGATCGCCTCACCGCCGGTGTGGTGCACGGAGTGCCGATTGATGGGCTTCAGGAGCAACAGGGTCGAGCCTACGGGATCGTTCGCAAGCGCAGAAAAAGCCTCGTAGTTCGTCGCCAGAGCCTCCTCGGTCGACTCGGGAATCAGTAGCAGCCGCGACTCGCCGGCGAGGCCGCCCGGTCGGTGGCACGAGGCGCAGACGGTCCCTGCGAATTCGTTCCAGATACGGAGTTCAAAGAACTGCTCGTTGGTGAGGCACTCGCCTCCTGCGTCTGCCACGGTATCGGACGGCGTGTCATCGAGCGCGTCATCAAGCGAGTCGGCTGGTGTGTCGGAGCCGCCATCAGAGGTGATCGCATCACCTCCAGACTCAGCGTCGACGTCCAGAACCGGGACATCGGAATCTGGCGAGTGAGCCGCGTCGGGAGCGTCTTCGAGCTCGGCCGTAGACGGCGTCTCGATCGTGCCGCAGGCGATGAGGCAGAAGGAAGCCGCCGCTACGAAGGCGATGAGGAGTCTCATGAGAGCAATCCCTCCAACCCGCCCGCTCCATGGGCGGCCGTTCCAAAGATTTCGACGTCTAGGCCGCAAGCTTGGCAGATGGAGACGAGGAGTTTCTGGTGCGGTTCGTGATCGTAGCGGAGGTAGCGCCCACCATCGAGGCAGCCTCCCGCACCGCCGGCGAGAACAAAGGGCACGGAGCGACACTCATGCAGCCGACCGTCGCCCAACTCCTGCGCCCACACGACGAGTGAGTGATCGAGCATCGAGCCGTCGGCACCTGGCTCAGGCGTAGCCTGCAGCTCGTTCAGCAGGTAGGCGAACTCGCCGGCGAACCACCTCTGGCAGGCGACGTACTGTGCGATGCCATCGGTGTTGCTGGCGTCCCAATGCGAGAGCGAGTGGTGCTGATCACGAACCGTGTATTCGTCGATCCAGTTGAAGACTGGCGGGCCCACTGTGTGAGACCACTGCAGCGACGCAACGTTAGTGATTCCGCAGCGCAGCGCTGTCAGCATCATGTCCGTTTGCAGTCGCCCGACGACGGGGAACTGCTCGTTTGCCCAGCGGCTCACCGACGGTTCAGACGACGGGCCATCGCAGGTGATCTCCCCGAGCGCAGACCCGAGCCGTCGTTCTACTGCTCGCACGGCGTCGAGGTGCTGGTCGAACTTGGTGCGCTCTTCTGAACCGACCCTGTCGCGGAGTGCGCTCAGCTCATCACGATTGAGGTCCAGGATGCTCGCCTGACGCAGTGAAATCGCGTCGGGCTCGGCGCCACCAGCCCCTCCGAAGAGGCGACCGTAGACCGAGCGCGGATCGTCGTCGGCGGGGACCATCGTACCCCCTGGCCCGTAACACATGACCGTCTGCGAGTTCGCCCCCCAAGGCAGCGAGAGCACGCCGAGTTCCAGGGAGCTGAAGGGTGTCTCGGCACCGAGCTCACGAGCAATGTACTGATCGACAGACATCCCGTCGGTCGCGGTGCCGGGGTTTCCGGTCAGCATCGCCGCCATGCCTCCTTCGTGATTGCTCACGTTGTAGAAGTCGATGCCATCCAGCACGACCATTTGCTCGCGATGGGCAGCGGCGGGCTCAAGCATCGAGCCTGCGCCGAACGTGAAGTCGGTCTCCCCTCCGGTCGGGCGCCACCAATCGTGGATCGTCCCATTTGGCGTGAAGAAGATGATCAGTCGAGCGGCCCGACCGAACTCCGAAGCGTGCGCGACCCCTTGGAGAGTCTTCACAAATGGCGACGCGAGAGTGGAGGCAGCGGCGAGCGACTGCAGGAAGCGACGGCGGGAGAGCATAGGCAAAGCGGGTGGGCAGGCCGGATCAACCCTACCCAAGAGAATCGGCGAATCGAAGGCCAAAACCACCGGGCGACGCGACGGTTTCGGCAGTAAATTACTCGGTCTGTGCGAGAACTGAGGCTAGGCAGTGCTTTCTTGAGGTACGGACACGGTGAGTTCTGTGCCACCTCCGCGGACGCGATTCGCGCGGGCTCATGGTGTCCACACGGTGGGGCGATCCGGAGGTTGGCACCTCACTCTCCCGACCCCACGATGGTCCCACCCTGAGCGACGCCAACACCTACACTTCGCGTCATTCTTGCCGGTTCGCGGGCGGTTCGGAACAATGGGGGCCCTTGGCTGCGTTATATGCGTACCCGCCTCTCGCCCGTTGCAACAATTTGTCCCAGCTACGCCGATACCTTCGTCCGCCGCGCAAACTCGTCTTCACTCGCGATGGCCGGTGGTTTGTTGGCATGACCATCATGGTCGGTGTGGGCGCGATCAACACCGGCAACAACCTGCTCTATCTGCTGCTGGGCATGATGCTCGGGCTGATCATCGTCTCCGGAATTCTCTCGGAGCGGGTGCTCAAGAAGGTGACCGTTCGACGACTTGAGGTCGGTGATCTTTTTGCGAATCGGGTGAATCGCATCCCGTTTGAGATCGACAACAAGAAGCGATTCATGTCGTCGTACTCTCTAACGGTGCAGGAGCATGAGTCGCGAGAAACCCGCGCCTTCCGGCGGGTGGCTGCAGGGATGACCCCGAGCCCGCCGACCCGTCGAAAGGACCGTGAGGCAGAGGGCGACCCGAGGGGTCCGAAGGGGCTCGCCATCCGTGTACCCCCCGGCGCGAACGCCATCGCGACCGCCGAGTATGTGTTCCCCAGACGAGGCCTCTACCGATACGTCGGCTTTGACCTCGCGACGAAGTTTCCGTTCGGTTTCTTCGAGAAGGTGAAGCCGTTCCGAGAGACCCGTGAGTTCCTAGTCTACCCAGAGATTCGGGGGGACGTCGGGCATCTCGTGGCCGACGACTTTCGAGAAGGCGAAGTAGCTCGTCAGTCAGAGGGTCGCATGGGCGAGTTCTTCGGTCTTCGAGAATACCGCGAAGGCGACGATCTGCGCGATGTGCACTGGAAAGTCACCGCACGTCGAGGCAAGCTCGTGCGACGTCTCTACGACCGTCGTGACAACGAATCGATCGCCATTCACCTCTACAATTGGGTGCCTTCGGGAGGCGTTGAGGGGAACGAGACGACGTGGCTGCGCGAGATGGAAGACGCGATCGTGATCGCCGCTTCGGCCTGCGCTGAGCTCGTCAAAAGAGGGCACCGCTTTAGCCTGCACACAATCGACGAGACCGTGTCCGAAGGTGCTGGCGCTGGCCAGCTGCAGTCCGTTCTGCGTGCTCTCGCCCTGCTCGAAATCCGGCGCGACACAGCGCCACCTGGGCTGCAGGTCAGCACAGCAGAGAACCGTCTGCTCGTAGTCTCGACCACCCTACCTCCTGAAATCGAAGCGCGGTTCGAGTCCAAACTCACCGCTCCTGCCCGGAGCGCAGCATGAGCACAGTCCTAAACCGGCAGAATCGCGGATGGCGCGTACTGCAAATGCGGAAGGCTCTGCTCTTCCTGCTCAACATCGTCGGATTCTTCTCGCTGCAGCTCTCTGGTGAGGTTGGGCTCTTTGTGACGGTACCCTTCTTCTTGGGCTGCCTTATCGCCTGGTTTTGGGAGGAGCCGCGCATCGATTTCAAGCGCTGGCAGACTCCATGGACGGTGGCGACACTGCTGGCTTTCGCGGCCACGATCATCGACATCTTCAACGGTGGGTTCTTCCTCACTTCGGCGATGTACTTCGTCGTATTCTTGGCGGGTGCGAAGCTCTTCCAGTTGGCGGAGAGTAAGGACTTCACTCAGTCGATGGCTCTGTCGCTGCTCTTGCTAGCGTCCGGCTCCGTTTTGAATGAGGGCGTGTCGTTCGGGGCGATGTTTGCGCTCTACGTGATCATCGCGACGCTCGCTTTGACGACCCACCATCTCTCGGTTGAGCTGCAAGAACAGATGGCTGACCGGGCTCGCCAAGCACGGATGGAGAGGGCGGTCTTCTGGAGCACGCTTGGCTTGGCCATGCTCGTCTTCCTCGGTTCGATCGGCTTCTTCTTCGTATTCCCGCGTGTGGGCATCGGGTTCTTCATGCAGCAGGACCGCGGGGGCATCGCTGCCAGTGGGTTCGGCGACACCGTCGAACTAGGCGGACACGGCACGATTCGTGAAGACCGAACCGTCGTAATGCGCGTGCGGTTCCCCGAGTCGAACCTCGATCATACGACCGCCTATTTCCGAGGGCTCTCACTCGATCACTACACAGGCCGACGGTGGATCGATGAAGACGACCGTCAAGCGAACGTCGTTCGGGACCAGGAAGGCAACGGCTACCTGATCAATGCTCGCCAAGGATCGACCTGGTTGGGCGCGACTGCCGGCACTCTTGTCGCCGACATCTACCTGGAGCCCATTCAGTCCGACGTGCTCTTCGCGCCCGGACGATTCGTGGCGTTCGGGCTCCCAGACGACATCACCGACCTTCCTGACTCTTGGTTTGACCGAGCGGTGCGCGCTGATCAATCGGGCGAGGTGAGGCTGTCGCAGCGCTCGGCTCAAGGTGTAGCCTACCGAGTCTATGCAGACACCTCGAGGCCACCGAACGACGAGCTAGCGAACGCTCTGTATTCGATGGGCCAGCGGTACGTCAGAGACGACGCGGTCGACGTGTACAATGCGCTCATTGCAACACGAGGCGAAGACACGCGCGCCCCGGACTTCTCGGATGGGTTCTATCGCTCATTGCGAGCCAATAACGCTGATTACGAGCCGCTAATCGAGAACTACCTGCAGCTCGCAGAGGGCCAGATCACCCCTCAAATGCAGGACCTTGTCGATCGGATCGATGCCCGAACCGAAGATAACTATGCGTTCGCTCGCGACCTGCAGGCCTACCTAAGGGACATGGAGTACACGACCGATCTGCCAGCTCCGAGCAGCAATACAGCGAATGTACTGGACGAATTCCTCTTCGACTGGGGACGCGGCCATTGCGAGTACTTCGCGACCGCTATGGTCATTCTGATGCGTGCCCAGGGAATTCCAGCACGCATCGTGAACGGATTTGTTGGCGCCGACTACAACGACGTCGGCGAGTATTACGCGGTGAGGCAGGCAAACGCTCACTCATGGGTGGAGGTCTTCTTTCCTGGCCCGGGCTGGGTTCGTTTTGACCCGACCCCTGGCGGCATGCCAGAGATCAACACCTCGGGAGCGCTCTGGAAGCTCCAGATGTGGATCGACAATATGCGTCTCACTTGGTTCCGCTGGGTCATTGAGTACGACCTGGAGAAGCAGGTCAGCGTGATCCGCGATGTTGTGGAGAACAACAGTGGAGAGGAGAGCGGCGCCCAGCTGCAGTTTATTCAGCGACTCAGTGACCTAGTCGCCGAGTCAGCGCGGTGGATGTGGTACCACGCGAAGACGTTGGTCCTGATTCTTCTGGTGTGGATCGGCATGGGGCTCACGCTGCAGAGACGGGCCAGGTCCCGAATCCCGTGGGGAGCTACTGACAACGCTCTGCTCGCACTGTGGTGGGTTCTAGTCCTCGCGATCACGCTCTTCACTTGGCCGGATGGTCCGTTCTCGGCATCAGCCCTTGGCTTGATCTATGCGCCGCTAGCGGGAGCCTGCGTCTATGCATATCAGTCACGGCTGGGCCTCTTCGACAGCGGTCGACAGGCCTCCCGTTCTTCGTTCGTCTCGGTGCTCTATGCGCGACTGCTGCGCATCACGGAGCGCGAGCTCGGGATCTTGCCTCGCTCGCTGACCGCTAGAGAGCTTCGTGATGAGTTGGATCTGCAGAACCCAGACGCGGCCGCTGCACTCGACGAGTTCCTGAAGTTCTACGAGGCAGCGCGCTTCGCGGGCGGCGATATCGAGGCCGACGAGCAACGGCGATGGCGCGGGCAGTTCAAGCAGATGCGGAAGCTGGTCGTGCGCGACCTGAGAGAGCAAGACGGAGTCTAGTGCGCGGACACGATTCGTTTCGGCTCGTGGTGGCCCCACGGGTTTTCGACCGAATCGGATTGCTTGTACGCGTCCCGGTCCCAGCGCGCCTGCGTTGAAGCCGACTCGCCAATCCACCAGCTTAGCGACACCCTGAGCGAAATGCGCAGCGCAGAGCAGCCGGGACGAAGCGCAGAGCAGCCGGGACGAAGCGAAGCGCAGCCGGGACGAAGTTGGACTGAATCGTGTCCGCTCCCAAACGACAAAACTGAGATTGTAGCGGGCCAGCCTCCCAGTCCGTCTACAGCGGCTACGACTTTCCCAGGCCTCGGACCATGAGCTCAAGCGCGGCGACCCGTTCTTCGAAGAGTTCGGGGTGAGTGCCACCAGGGGCATACATGTCCGAGACTCGAAGCAGCGCCTCCGCTTCCAGCTTGGCGGACGGCGAGCTGAGCTCTCCTGCCGCCTCGCCGCGGAGCACAAGCTCGGCGAGCAAGGTGACCTCGGCCTCAAAGTGCGCGCCAACTGCCTGCGCGGACGCGGGGCAGACGCATGAGATCATGTCGAGCGCGTGGTGACCGCGCTCGGCGAAGTCGGAGATACTCATATGGCGATGAACGAGAAACTTCGTCAGCCTCTCGGAGTGGCTCAACGACTCGTCGCTCGCGATCGCAGCCAGCACGTCGAGGATCTCATCACGATAACGCTTCGTAAGCGCCTCGACGATCGAGTCTTTGCCCTTGAACTCAAGGTAGACCGTCCCGACTCCGATGTCGGCCTCGCGTGCGACATCGGCGACAGTCGTCTTGGCGTATCCATACCGTGAAAGCAGTGTTTCTGCGGCTTTGAGAATGCTTTGTCGTCGCTGTGTCATTGGTATTCCGCGAGGTCGGCATCGGCTAACACAAAAAATTGTTTGACGGAACGATGAACGACTCTAGCTTTCGTTCATCACTCAACCGTCCCCGCCTCAAACGGCGGAGCAAAAGACCCCTGGCACAAATGACAAAGACGCTTCCTTTCATTGCTCTCCGGACCGGCACCGCACTGCCCGGTCACAAGCTCAGCCTGCCGATCGGGCGTGCACAGTCTTTGCTGGTCGCCAAGAAGGTGGAAGTTGGGGACAGCATCGCGCTGGTCAACCAGATTGATCCCCGCGACACCAATCCATCCCTTGAGCAGCTGCAGACGATCGGCGTCGAGGCCCGAGTTGCCCGCACGTTCAAACTGCAGGAGGACCGCTACAAGCTGGTGGTCGAAATCATCGGGCGTGTGACGCTCAGAGCACTCGCAGAACACGACGGTATCATCTACGCCGAGGTGGAGGAGTTGGACGAGACACGCTCCGACACGCCCCAGAGCCGCAACTTGGCGCGTGATCTCATCGACGTCCTCGCCAAGCGGCCGGGACCGGACGCCAAAGCCCGGGACCGCATCATCGCAGATCTGCGAACTCAGCCTCCCGGTCGCGCCGTCGACATGGTCACCGGGCTGGTCCCCGTGCCGAGAGAGCTGATGGAGATTCTCCTCCAGACCTCGGACGTCGTGGAACGACTGATCCTGCTGGGCGACCATCTTGAGGCCGTCGAGACCGTGCAGAAGGTTGACCAGAGCATCGACCGATCGGTGAAGCAGGGGCTCGGTAAGCAGCAGCGCGAAGCGATTCTCCGCGAGCGGCTACGAGCCATTCAGAAGGAACTCGGCAGCGACGAGGATGGGCCGGCAGAGTCGATGCGGGCGAAGCTCGCCGACATCGAGCTACCCGACGACGTGCAAGAGGTCGTCGATCGAGAGCTGAATCGCCTTGAGCGCGCCCCGCAGCAAGGCGCGGAGCATGGCGTCATACTCAAATACTTGGAGCTCATCGCCGACCTTCCCTGGAACGAGCGCGCCGAGGTCACCGACGACCTCGCGGCTGTCGAGGAACGGCTCGATGCTGACCACCACGGGCTGGACGAAGTGAAGGAGCGCATCCTTGAGCACCTCGCCGTCGCGTCGGCTACCGGCAATCATCGGGGTGCCATCCTCTGCTTGGTCGGACCACCAGGAGTAGGGAAGACCTCACTCGGGCGCTCGATCGCAGACGCCACCGGACGGCCCTTCGTTCGCGTGGCCCTCGGCGGCGTGCGCGATGAAGCCGAGATCCGTGGACACCGCCGAACGTACGTTGGCGCCCTGCCCGGACGCATCTTGAACGCGCTGCGACAGGCCAAGGTGAAGAACCCGATCGTCATGCTCGACGAGCTCGACAAGCTGAACACGCAGTGGAGCGGTTCGCCCGAGGCCGCCTTGCTCGAGGTCCTAGATCCCGAACAGAACGATTCGTTCACCGACCACTACCTGGAAGCGCCGTTCGACCTCTCCGAGGTGTTCTTCATCGCGACCGCAAACACGCTGGACACGCTCTCAGCGCCGCTGCGCGACCGAATGGAGATCATCCCACTCGAGGGCTACACCCAACGCGAGAAGGTGAGCATCGCTAGCACGCACCTGGTTCCTAAACTGCTCGCCGAGCACGGCTTCGACCCAGAGAACGTGCTCTTCGTAGGAGACGCGCTCGACACGATCATCGAGAAGTACACCCGCGAAGCCGGCGTCCGCCAGCTCAGTCAGCGCGTCCGAAAGATCGCCCGATCCCTCACCCTTCAGCGGGCACGCGGCGAGCTCGACGAGGTCATCACGGTGGACTCCGACCAAGTCCGGGCGATCCTCGGACGCGAGAAGTTCCGTCGGGAAGCAGCGGAAGCCACGAGGGTACCTGGCGTCGCGACTGGCCTCGCCTGGACCCCGCTCGGCGGCGACATCCTCTACATCGAGACCTCGATGATGCCCGGTAAGGGCAAGGTGGAGATCACCGGCAAGCTCGGCGAGACGATGCAGGAGTCGGCGCGCGCCGCCCTGACCTACCTCCGCACGCACGCCGACGAATTCGGTGTCGACCCGCGCTTCCTTGAAGAGAACGACCTGCATGTGCACGTGCCAGCGGGCGGCGTGCCGAAGGATGGACCCTCCGCAGGCGTGACGATGTTCACCGCGCTGACGTCGCTGCTTACTGGACGAAGTGTCCGAGCCGACACTGCGATGACGGGCGAGGCGACTCTCCGAGGCCGCGTGCTGCCAGTCGGCGGCATTAAGTCCAAAGTACTGGCGGCCCACCGCGCGGGACTGACGCGAGTCATCCTGCCCGAGGGAAACCGCGCCGATATCGAGGATGTGCCCGAGTCGGTGCGCGAAGAGATGGAGTTCATCTTCGCGACCCAGATGAGCGACGCGATCAACGCCGCTCTAGTAGATTCCACCTGGACGCCGGACGGCGCCGGAAAGGAGGACGAATTGGCCGCGTAACGGGAGTGGCACGGCCATGAAGCGTCCCGGCGAAAGCCGGGGCGCTTGCGTCGTTTTTGGGGAGGAGGTTTGCCGGTGCTACCGGCCGCACAACTCCGCGCCCAACCCCTCGAGCGTGCCATCTAGGAACCGATCGAGCAGCTGCCATCCTCCTGCAGCGCGCACTTCTGGTGTCTTGGCGTCTAGGATTCCATCCCGTCGCGCCGCATCGGCGAGCAACGAGATTCGCTCACGTTGTGCAGGCGTGTAGCGCTTTCGGGAGCGTGCCTCGTCAACGAGGTCTCGCAGCGCATCCCTCACCTGCTCAGGCCTCTTGCCGTCGAGGTTGGCGACAGCCCAATGCACGACACCCATCTCAACATCGACCCCATCTCGCCGGTTCGCTGCAAATCGCAGGGACGCGGAGGTGAACCCTGAGCGCGCGAGATACAGGGTGATCAGCCGAAGGTCGCTGCGAGTGGGTTTCCCGGACGAGATACCAGAAAACACCTCGGCCTCAGCCTCGGTCTCAAGCAGCCGAGAAAAACGCTTGAGGTGCTCCTTCGCTCCCCCATCGCGACCAAACCGCAGCCGCCCAGATGCCTTGAACTCGGCGTCATCAATAAGTGCACTGCTGGCATTTAGTTGCAGCTCGGCCGGTACTCCGGAGCGAAGTGCTGGGGCGAGCGCCGGCAGGGACGGCGGACGAGGAAAGGCGTGCAGGACTTCGAACGAGGTTTTTCCAGCCGAGGGGCGAGCGGCGGTGCCGAGCGCGAGCGAATAGCTGGTCTCGCTGCGGATGGGGCGTGCGAAAGCGAGGAGCTCGATCGTATCGAGGGCCAGCTCGGGCTCAGTCGCTTCATCGGTGACGGCGATGCGGGCTCTTCCGTCCACAAAGCGCCGCGCCAGCCGCGCGCGCGTTTCCGGGTCCCCATGGATCGCGATTGGCCTCAACGTCGAGCTGTCTCCATATCGCTCAGCGACCGCGTCAACGATCGCCGCTGCGACGGCGTCCGCATGACGCGGAGACGCCGCGATAACCAGCGCCCTCGCCTCGCTCCACGGGTCAATTCTAGCCACAATTTCATCCGCAAGAACGCGCTCCGCGTTTGGTTGCAGAATGAACGTCCCGATATCCTCGAGCAGCGGGCGGAACTTCGGTGCCGCGCCCTCGAAGCGCGCTTCTCCGAGCGTCGTCAATGCGTCGAGTTGCAGGGGTCGCACACGAGCCGGGGAGAACGACAGTTCTAGAGGCGGCGCGTGAGGGACGAGGTAGCCGTCGGCTATCGCGGCGTTGTGACAGTAGGAGAAGACTGGATCTCCAAAGAGATCGGAGGCGTGCGTCTCTGGGGTCGCCGTGATGCCGATCCGGACGGCATCGAGTCGACCAATCACCTGACGCCAGAGCGCGCTTCGGTCCTCAGGTGGCAGCGCGCGCCAAGCCCCAGAAGACAGCGCGGCCGGATGGCACTCGTCAACGACGACCGCCCCAAACCTGCAGTTCGAGGACTCCGAGTGGTCCTCGGCCGCTGCTACGAACTCCACCAAATCCCGGCGAAAGACACGGCCTGTTCCTAAAAGGTGGCCGAGACCAGCCGCGTCGTAGGCACCGGTGTCACTCGCACCGGGGGGGAAGTGGCCCAGCAAGAGCACGGGGCCATCCAATGGCTCGGAGAGGAGAGCGGCCGCACAGCCGAGCGCAGCCCAAGACTTGCCCGCGCCAGAGGCCATGTGAACCAGGGCGCGCCTGTCCGCGCGCGTGCTGGCAATCGCGGCCGCCACGGCCTCTTTAACGTGCGGACGCAGATCGAGCGCGACGTTGATCGGATCGGGTCGATTACTTGCACGACCCTTCAGAGCCTCCGGGCTCGGCCACGCGTGAAGCGATCGCGGGCTGCTCGATGGCGATACCCCGCGCATGCGTATGCCGGACTCGCTGGTGAACCCCTCCACGAACGCGCCGCCGTTGGTGGCGATCGCAAAGGGTACTGGAGTCAGGCGCGGCGAACCGTCGGCGTTACGCAGGCCCCTTGCGTAGTCCTCCGCCTCCATCAGCGCCGCGCCGAGATCGCGAACGGAGCGTTTCACTTCGACGGCTGCCACTGGATCGAGCCCAACAAAGAGCACGTAGTCCGCGGGGCCTGAGCTGGTGGGCCACTCCGCGATCGCCAGGTTGCGCCCCTCTTCAGGCTTCACCCCTCTGTTCGCGCTGAGCACAGCCGTGTTCGCCTCCCACCCGGCGCCGCGCAGCTGATTGTCGATCAGGAGTCGAGCGTCCACCTCGTCCAGCTCTAGGTCGGCACCTGCGGCGCGGGCAGACGCCAGCGACTTGGCTGCTTCCTCTGGCGATTCCGCAATCTGGGCCTCCAGGGCTCTGAGCTTGTCCTCGAACTGCGCGCGCTCTTGTGCCAGGTCACTCTCAGTTTGCTCGGCGAGTTCTATCGCGACTCGTAGCTCGGTCCACGCTGCCCGCGCTGATGCGCCGGTCTTTGACTCCGCTACCAGGACCGCCTCCGATGCGGCGTCCGCTCGCTCTCTCTCGGCGCCGAGCGCATCTCGCAACGAATCGAGCTCCGCTTGAAGCTCCTCTGTCGCGTCTTCGGGCGGTGGAGGCGGAACAAACTTCCCGGGCTTGAAATGCGCGTCCGTCGAGAAGGCGCGATGATACCAAACGGCAATATTGCGCGTCAGACGCAGCGCTTGAAGCGCCCCTCGTTGGTCTCCCCCCGCGTGATGCACCGCCCGGTTTCCAGCTTTACGAACGGCATGAAACGCGTCCCCGATTGCGCGAGTGTAGGCTCCTCGGCGTTGCAGAAACCGAAGCGCGTCGAGGAATCGGTCGTCCCCGTCCGCGGGAAAACCGAGCTGAGTTGTCGCCAGTTTCGCGAGTGACTCAGCGAGCATTCGCAACTTGATGATGGCAGCGTTGGGGTCGTCGAAGACGTACCCTTCCGCTTGTGCGGCCCAAGATTCGAGAACCTCATCGTGCTCGCCAAGGAAGCGAAAGTTGAGGCTCTTGGGCTTACTCATCGTGAGAGGACTCCCGCCGGGGCGCTGAGTAGTGCGTCAGGAATTCCGAAGCCCGTGACGAGGGTCGGTGCGTGAACTCGGACCTCTGCACAGAGACGGTCCACCTCTCGCCGAATCGCTCGCGCTTTGCCAGCCGAAACGTAGCCATTTTCCATAAACCAGGCCAGGTGGTGCTCGATGCGACTCAGCCCATAGAGGTCGCTGACGTCGCGCAGAATTTGCCGAGCCGGCTCAGGGGC
Organism: Bradymonadia bacterium; assembly: GCA_047629415.1. Taxonomy (GTDB): domain Bacteria; phylum Myxococcota_A; class Bradymonadia; order REDH01; family REDH01; genus CBDUJZ01. The sequence continues at coordinate 25,342 of JBLHWZ010000022.1, forward strand.
TTGCTCGGCGTTCTTCTGCATCTCGGCAAGAACGAAAGTCTCTCCCCACGCCCCTCCCAAGGAGACGAGATGCGTTTGCACGGACTTGAACGCCTCAAACGGGTCGTCGCCTCGGCGAAGTCGCCTGGAGAGTCGGCCAGCAGATGAGTGCAGGAGGTCGGCTTCGCGGGCGCGGAGCAGGTCGGCTTGCAAGCGGTCGTCCCTCAGGTGCTCCGCGCTAGCGAGCCTCGACGCAACGAAGTTCCGATCTGCAGCAGCGGTGACTGTCCGTGTCAGGAAATCTCTGAGGAACGCGCTGATTCGGTTGTCATCGAACTTGCGCTTGAACGAGGTGAGTCGCGCCCGCGCCACGAGTTGCCACAACACGGTGTTGTCCCCTTCGAAGGTGACGAACACGTCCGAGTCGGCCTTCAGGTCGGCGAAGCGGTTGCGGGCCGCGTACCCCTGTCCGCCGCAGGCCTCGCGGCAGGCCTGAATGGTGTCTGTTCCGTGGCGCGTCGTCATCGCCTTCATTGCCGCCGCCAACGATTCGATCTCGTCGTTGGTCGGGTCGGCGGAGTAGCGGCGCATGAGTTCCTGCTGTGCGAAGCTGAGAGCTACGCATTCAGCTAGGCTCGGCATGAGGCGGCGATGGTGGGTGGGGTAGTCGAGGATTGGCATTTCCTTCGCCCCCTTTGGGCCGAACTGGCGACGCCTCGAAGCGAAGCGGACTGCTATCGTCAGGGCCGCCTTTGACGCGGAAAGTGCTGCCCCTCCTACACTTACGCGCCCGCCAACGAGTGTGCTGAGCATCGTAAAGAAGCGCTTTCCCGAGCTCGCGATCGGGCTCGCGTAGCGACCGTGTTCGTCGATGGCGCCGAACCGGTTGAGCAGGTTGGCGACGGGCACGCGCACGGAGTCGAACCAGAGCATTCCGTTGTCGACGCCATGCAGTCCCATCTTCTCACCGCAGTCCTCGATACGAACCCCCGGGGCGACGCTGCCATCTCGCTCGCGAATCGGCACAAGAACCGCGTGCACGCCGTGGTCGTCGCCACCGACGATCAGACGCGAGAAGACCGTCGCCATATGCCCATCCCGAGCGGCGTTTCCAATCCACTCCTTGCGGGCGTGGTCATGAGGAGTGTGAACGATCAGCTCGTGTGAGAGTGGGTCGTAGGTGGCCGTCGTCTCCAAATCGCGAACGTTCGAGCCGTGCCCGCGCTCCGTCATTGCGAAACAGCCGGGCAGCTCCATCGAGGCGACGAGCGGCAAGTATTTTGCGCGTTGGTCGGCGTCGCCAAGGAAGGCGATGGAGCCCCCGAAGAGTCCAAACTGAACGCCGGCCTTTACGGCCAGCGCGAGGTCAAACATGGCGATCGTCTCGAAGAGAGCAATGAACCGCCCAACCTGTCCGTCATCCGCGGTCTCCGCGAACGCGACCTGGGGGAGTCCAGCCTCCGCCAGCGCATTCAGCCAGCGGGTCGTTCGAGCCCGCGCGGCTTCTGTAGAGATTCCGAACTCACGCTCGGTGGCCAGCTTCTCAAGTGTCGGCAACGCGGCGTAGCGATCGGCCGGGAACGGGCGCCAGAAGAGCTCTGCGAGTTGAGTCGCAGCACGCGGATCGCCATTCGGAACCTCGCCCCAAGACGCGATTCCGGAGGGCGGCGGGACCAAGTCAGCGGAGGCGTCAACATGCGAGAGACCGAGAGTAGTAGCTGCAATTCGGATAGCAGCGAGCGTGCTCGGCTCTACGTCAACACCACGAGCGTTCGCGAATCCCTCCGCCAAACAGGCGAGGTCCAGGTCACAACCATCGACGACGCTGCGCCGGATGGACCCTGCGAGATGCTGAAGCAACTCGGCGGACGGAGGCTGATTCGGCGTAAGCCAAGCAACCATCTCCGCGGGGTCCACGCCCACCTCATCGCAAACGAGGCGGATCGCGTCAGCTTCGCTTTGATGCAACGTGCCATCCTCCCACGCGGCGTAGAAGAGGGGCATCAAAGGGGCGGCGTTCTCAGGGAAGTGCAGCGTCATCGTCGACCTTAGGCGGGGGCGGGGGCGGGAAGAGTCTAAGGCTTGGGTGCCAGGACGGCCAGCGGGGGGCCGACGATGAGCGATACGTCAGAGCGTCGCCACCTCGGTCCACCGCAAAGAACATTCATCGATCTGCCACCAACCCCAAGAAACATGGAGGGGCACGACAAAGCAGGCCAAACCGAGCCCGCGAGGGCCGGCCTGCGCCCGAGGCGAACCCAAGCGCGACCCCAAACGCACAAAAAACCGGCCCCCGACGGAGGCGAACCCAAGCACACCACCAACTCAAAAAACACGGAGAGACACGACTGAGCAGGCCAAACCGAGCCGCGAGGGCCGGCCTGCTCAGTCGTCTCCCTGCCGAAGGCGAACCCATGCACAATGCAAAACGTACAGAAAGCCGGTCCCGAATCTGCCCACCAAGCCAACGCGATAGGTGTGACGCCACGCCTCCGGCGGGGACAAGCCGACGGACCGACTTCGACACTACGCTCGGGCGCCGAACCTCTGGCGTGTCCCTCCATACGGACACCCCAGCCGCCACACGGCCTGAACCTCTATCCCAGCTCGCAGGCGAGCTCGGTGCCCATGGCGATCGCGCGCTTCGCGTCCAACTCTCCGGCCTCGAACGCGCCGCCGATGATGTGAACGTCGACCCCCTTGGCCTTCAGCGGACCTTCCAATCCTCGCTCGGAGACCTGACCAGCGCAGATGATGACGTGGTCGACCTCAAGGATCCGCGGAGTGCCAGCGACGGTCAGCTCTAGGCCCTTGTCGGTGATGCCCTGATACTCACACGACGCGAGCATCTCGACCTTCGCGTTCTTGAGCGCGGCACGATGAATCCAACCAGTCGTTTTGCCAAGGTTGGCGCCGAGCTTCGTGTCGCGTCGCTGGCAGAGGAAGACCTCTCGTTCAGGCTCTGGCAGGTGCGGCTCAACGAGCGCGCCGGGGGTGGTGTGCTCGCGGTCAATGCCCCACTCTGGGATGTACTCATCGATGTTCGTCTCCGAGCCCGCGGGGCGCGTCAGGAACTCGGCTACGTCGAAGCCGATTCCTCCCGCGCCGATAATGGCGACCTTGCCTCCAACTGGCTTCTTGTCCCGCAGGACCTCGGTGTACGAGAGCACCTGGTCACCGTCGATGCCAGGGATTCCGAGCTCGCGTGGCACAACACCGGTCGCCAAGATCACGTGATCGTAGCCGCTGGAGAGCGCGTCGGCGTCGACGCGTGTGTTCAGCTGCACATCAACGTCGAACTTGGCCAACATCGTGTCGTAGTATCGAATCGTCTCGGCAAACTCCTCTTTACCGGGGACCGCGAGCGCCATGTTAAGCTGGCCGCCGATCTTGTTAGCCCCATCAAAGAGGGTGACATCGTGTCCGCGTTCGCCAGCGGTGATCGCGAAAGCGAGGCCTGCAGGACCTGCACCGACTACCGCGATTTTTCGCTGCGCCCTCACGGGCTTAATGTGGAGTTCCGTCTCGCGACACGCGAGCGGGTTGACCAAGCAGGAGGCGCGCTTGCGCTCAAACACGTGGTCCAGACACGCTTGATTGCACGCGATGCAGGTGTTGATTTCGTCCTCACGACCCTGCTCGGCTTTCAGCACCCAGTCGGGGTCGGCCAGGAAGGGGCGGGCCATCGAGATCATGTCGGCGTGGCCATCGGCCAACACCTGCTCGGCGACATCAGGCATGTTGATGCGATTGCTCGTCACCAGCGGAATCGATACCTCGCCCATCATCTTGTGCGTGACCCATGTGAACGCTGCCCGCGGCACCATCGTTGCGATGGTGGGGACTCGCGCCTCGTGCCAGCCAATGCCGGTGTTGATGATAGTCGCACCTGCCTCTTCGATCTGCTTGGCGAGCTGCACGACCTCTTCCCAGGTGCTGCCGTCCTCAACCAAATCGATCATCGAGAGTCGGTAGATGATCACAAACTCAGGGCCGACCGCTTTGCGAACAGCTTTGACGACCTCGAGAGCGAACTTGATACGGTTGTCGTAAGAGCCGCCCCACTCGTCGGTCCGCTTGTTGGTGCGCTTACAGATGAACTGGTTGATGAGGTAGCCCTCGCTGCCCATCACCTCAACGCCATCGTAGCCCGCGTCCTTTGCGTACGCTGCGCAGTCGGCGAACTGACGAATCGTGCGACCGATGCCTCGCTTGGAGAGTGCCCGCGGCTTGAACCAGCTGATCGGTGACTTCACCGCCGATGGAGCGACTGCAAGTGGATGGTACGCGTAGCGGCCGGTGTGCAGGATCTGCATCGCGATGCGCCCGCCTGCCTCGTGAACCGCGTCGGTGACGCACTTGTGCTGCCAGGACTCGATACGGTTCGACATCCTTCCGCCGAATGGCTGGGTCCAGCCTTCTGCGTTGGGTGCGACACCGCCGGTGATCATAATGCCGCAGTTCCCTTCTGCGCGACGCGCAAAGTACGCCGCCATCTTCTTAAGTGGGCCAACCTCGTGCTCCAACCCAACGTGCATGGAGCCCATCAAGACGCGGTTCTTTAGCGTGATGTGGCCAAGGTCGAGGGGCGAGAGAAGATTTGGGTATTTTGTCGCGGCGGCGTTCATTATGACTCAGTGCGTTATCGAGACGACGTTGCCACGCTGTAGCCTGCGTCCTCCCATTCGTAAAACCCTTCATCGAGCACGGCGACCCTCGAGAACCCTGCCTGTCGGAGCAGGTCCGCGGCTTGGCCCGACACCGCGTGCGGGCAACCGCAGTAGGTGATGAGCCACTGGTCGTCGGGGAATCGATCGGCGAACTTGCTGACGTCGTAGAAAGGCACGTTGATCGCGCCTTCAATCCGAGACAGCGCGTAGTCACTGTTAGGGCGTGCATCGACGATCACGACGGACTGTCCGGCGGCGATCGCCTCAGCCACCGCGTGGATTGAGACAAAACGATCCTCGCGCAGCTCAAACTCCGGGACCCCGCCGTCCGGATTGATCAAGGCGTTCTCGAAGTCCGGCTCATAGGGCGGCGGCGGGTCTTCATCGACCGGGAGCTGCCACGAGCGGATCAGAGCGACGATGTTGAGGATATTGGTGTCGGAGAGCGAGTCCCCGTACGCCGCCATTGGAGTGCTTGGCCGGCCATGCACGATCGCGTAGCGCAGATACTCGTCCGATGCAGTGTGGAGGAGCCAGGGGTTGGCCAGCGCGGGCCCAGAGCCACCAAGCCCATCCAGCGCGTGGCAGCTCGCGCAATAGACATTGTAAGGCCCACGGCCGCGTCCAGCGGTGCCGGTCAGCGGCTCGTCCGAGAGCTCGACCGAAGGCACGGTTTGCCACTCTCGGATGAACGCGACCAAGTCACTCACTTGGTCCTCGGTCAGTGGACCGCCTTTCTCGACGCCCCACCCAGACATCGGCGTACCCGGGCGGCCGTGAACAATCGCCGCACGCAGGAAGTCGTCGGTCGCGGTAGCCAGAAACGTCGGGTTGTTCAGCGCGTTCGCATCATCAGCGAGATAGCCCTGCCCTTCGTCTCCGTGACAGAACGCACAGTACTGCTCGTAGTCCGCCGCACCAGCGGAGACGAACTCTGCAACCTCGGGTGACAACTCAGCGGCCGACGCGGCGCTCTCGCCGGACTCTGCGAGTTGATCGCCGTCGTCCCCACGGTTCGTGCAACCACTCAAGGCGAGGACCACGCATACGATCGCCAGCTGAAAGCCGCGCATCAGTGCTGGTGATTGTGTGTGTTCGGGCTATGCCCGCCCATCGGCAGAGCGACTTCTTCGCCGCTGAGGTGCAAGAGCACGGAACGCGCATTGTCGTAGCCTTCCTCTGTCGAGAGGTTCGTCGCGGCGTCGCCGTGCGACGAGTAGTAGGCCGTGAGAACTCCACCGAGGTAGTAGTAGAAGTCGTCTTTGGCGCCGGCCAGGTTGGCCCACGCGTCGACCTCTTCGGTGTCCTGCAAGATCGGGAGACCCGTTCGCTCGAGCAGCGCGCTCATACGCTCTTCCTGATTAGCCTGGTTGATGATCACGATGTTCACGTCGTGACCCGCCGCCTTGAGTTCCCACCAGAGTTCGTCCAGCTTCGCAGCCTGCCCCAGACAGTATCCGCAGCCGGCGCTGAGCAGGACGGTGAGCGTCGGTCCCTCAAACTCGGAGAGGCTGTAGTGTTTGCCGAAGCCACAGCTATTCGGCTGCACATCCTCAAGCATCCAGGTTGGGCGGGTGTTGCCGAGCGCAGTAGGGTCCTCACGCTGGTCTCCAACCGACGGCGCATCTGCCGGGCTGACGGGGATGACACCCACGCACTCGCCTGGCGGAGCGGGCGTCGGGGCGGCCACCGCTGGTTCCTCGCCGAAATCGGCGGGCGCACCCGGTGGGGTGCCAGCCATCGGATCCTCGGGCGCTTCCCGAATCCCCGACCCATTCGCCGCCGCTTCCGGCTCGGCGGCTTGCTCGTCTGGAGTCGTGGGATCAACCGGGGCCGGCGCTTCTGGAGCCGACTGGCAAGCGGCGAGAAGAATGGCGAACGTTAGAATTAGTCGCATGGTCTTAGGTCGTGCGGTGGAACTGCGCCTCTACTACCGGAAACCCAATGAAGTCGAGGAACTATCGGGTGCTCTAATGCAGCCGGAATCTGACTCAAGGGCGATCCAGCAGACAGTGCTAGCGATTCCCGAGCCACCGCCAAGTCTCCGTGACCATCACAACAGGGCCCATTCCTCGCAAAATTTCGACCTCGACGGAGAACCGCTCGTTGCTCCAAGACATCGTCTCTCGGCTTGGTTCCGTACCATCGGCTTGGAGGTCGAACCCGCCCGAGACATAGCCTGCGCCTAGTTCCGTAGCGATCGCCGCGCTGGTCGGACCGTAATCAGAGTATCCAGCGGTCACCGCCGGGTGACGGCGACGAACGGAGATTGAGACAACGGCCGAGTCGAAGGTTTGCTCCATGATCACGCGGGCCACTTCCCCGCCAAACGGGCGGAGGGTGAACCTGATCTGCCCATCAATATCTCGGCACTCCGTCACCGAGAGAGAGCGCTCCTCGTCGATACCCTCGCTGCATGGAATCCCCAGCGACGCTAGCCAGACGCGCGCGGCGTCGGGGTCAGGCACGCCAAGGCGCAGACCGAGGACCTCGACCCCTGGCTCGGAGGCTTGCGCTACATCCGCGGTCAAAGTGTCCTCAAGGATCCCGAGTTCGAATACTCCAACAGGATAGGCCTCAGTACACGAGCAAGCGTCGCATCCCGCCGTCGCCGCAACGACGAAAGCGAGCAGAATGGCACAAACTAGAGCCAAGGCTCCGAGCCGATCAGAAGGTGCAGCTCATAGATCTGGGCCTGGAGACTGACCTCCGAGGTGACCAACGAGAGTTCGGAGAGGAAGAGTTGCTCGCGCGCAACTTGGCTATCGAGCCCACTCGCCGCGCCGAGCCGTTCGGCCTCCTGCGTCAGTTCCAAGTTCTCGGTAGCGAGTTCTACGTCAGCGCGCGCCGACTCGATGTTCCGTTCCAACTGTTCGATGCCGAGCAGTGAAGTATCGATCGTGGCAGAAAGATCAGATACCGCCTGCTCTCTCTGCAGATCGGCGGCGACCATCTCTTGCTCCGCCTGCCGACGAATCGCTTGGCGTTCTCCACCATCGAAGACGTCCCAACTCGCGATGATCTGGATGGCCCATGCGAAGCGGTCCCCGCCGAATGCAGACTCGCGCTGGATGTTGGCTCGCGCCACCCCGACCAAATTCGGGTACCAGCGCGCCCGAGCCTCCCGAACGTTCCAACCCGCCAGGTCGGCGACCAGATCGTAGCTCACAAGGTCGGGACGAGACTGAGGCACTTCCCGTTCGGCCGGAGGGCTAAGGTCGGTCGGCGCGACAACATCAAAACCACCTTCAGTCATCGTCAATGACGAGAGGTTGCGGAGGGCCACAGCGTAGGACGTCTGAGCGTTTTCCACCTCACGATTAGCGCGCGAGAGTTCGACCTGCGCACGGTTGATCTGGAAGCGATTGCCGGCGCCAAACTCGTGCAACCCAGCCGCAGCATCATAGGTGAGCTGCGCCATCTCGGCGTTACGCTCTGCGACCTCGATCAGACGCTGCTGAAGCAGGGCCTGAAAATAGGCCTGCAGCGCAACACCTTGCAGCTGATACAGCGTCCAGGCCTGCCCGTTCTCTGCTTGCTCGATCATCACCTCTGTCTGCCGCAGGTACGGTCGTGATCGGGCGTTGAAGAGAGTCTGCTCCACGATCAGTGAGCCGGAGATGTCGTGGCGATACTGAATGATCTGCGGGTCGCCGGTCTCCTGCGTAAAGAGGTCAGGGTCCGGTACCCCAGCGTCGGGGTGCTCGGCAGCGATCGCCTCTAGATAGGGCGCGAGCGGCGCGTACGGATTGCCCGACTCCAACTCCAACTGCTCGTCACGGAACGTATAAATCCCCTGCACCGAAATCTGAGGCCGTGTCTGGCTGATGGCCTGCGTCCGCAGTTCCTGGGCCTGCGCGATTTGCGCGTCGCCGGCCTGCAACTGCAGGTTGTTCGAGCTGACCGCATCCATGACTTCCGCCAGCGAAAGGGTCGTCTGAGCCTGCGCCTGAGAGGCGAAGCAGAGGGATGCGAAGAGGGCTCCTAAAGCGAGTCGTTTCATTGGGTCACGGGCGGCCGAGAACGGCGAGGTTCGATCGCGCGAGGGTATAGGCACAAAGCGACTCCGGCGCCACCTTCGCGCATGCCGATCGGCTATCTTTCTCGCAGGATTCGTTGCATCACCGGTGCATAGAACTGCCAGAAGGCCGGCTTCATCGAGAGCAAGTCCTTCCGGCGGTTCAACAGCGCCTGCGCGCGATAAATGCCGGAGTAATTGTACCGACCAGGGTTGAACGGAATGTTGCCACCGTCGAAAGTCAGCATGTAGCGGTGGGACTGCCCGTCGACGTATTCCATCAAGGCCGGATACGTCAGGTCGAGCTCCGATGTGTGGAATCCGTCGCTGCGCAGGATCGCCTCCGGCAGGTGAATCTCGCCGATCGTAACCGTGGATGGGCCGGGCTCGA
>JBLHWZ010000023.1:0-33889 GCA_047629415.1 Bradymonadia bacterium
CGTGACGTGGATCGGGTCGATCGTGGCGTAAGCGCGGACGCGATTGGTTGTCGATGGGCGCGGGCAGGATTCGTTTCTCTCATGCTGCCCCTACGGGGTCGATCGTGGGCCTGTGGATGGAATGCGTTGCGAATGTCCGGTATCCAGGGCGCCCATCCACTCCACACGCCATGAAACGTCGACTCATCGCCGCTGCCCTTGTCGTTGCCTGTGCCCCTCTCACCGAGAACGCTCCTGAGGTCGACATCGAGGGCGTCGATCCGCCGGCCATTGGTGACGCGGGCATCGCGATCACCAACGGCGTCGTCTATCTGGCGACCGAGCGCGGAGCGTTCGCCGAGGCGGTCGGCATTCGCGGCGACTCGATCGTTGCTGTGGGTACGAACACCGAGGTTCTTGAAGCGATGGGGCCCGATGCCGAGCAGTGGGACGCTTCAGGACGGACTGTCGTACCGGGGTTCCACGACCTGCATTTACACGTGCCCGAAGCAGGGGCGTACGAGAACTTTTGCTACCTTCCACCGGAGCGTACCGGACGTGTATATGCCAATCTCATCGCCGCGTGTGCGGCGGAGAATCCCGACGGCTGGGTGACAGCGGCGGGGGCATCGTTGTGGAACGTCGACATCGAGGCGCGCTCGCCTCTTGAGATGCTCGACGAGGCCGTTCCGAACCGACCGGTACTGGTGATCGACGACCTCGGACACGCTGCCTGGACCAACTCACTCGGCCTCGCGGCAGCAGGTATCACCGCCGACTCTCCGGATCCCCAGGGAGGTGTTTTCCAACGCGATAGCGACGGCAACTTGACCGGTTTGCTCCTAGAAGACGCGCAACAACTGGTACGGAACGCGCTGCCTGTTTCGGACGCCACACTCGATTCGGCACTCGAGACGTCACTGCAGGTGCTCGCCGCAAACGGCGTGACGACTGTGAGCGACTCGGGCGGCTACTACCTGCAGAATCATACTCAGGCATGGATTCGCGCGGCCGACGCGGGGACCCTTACGGTGCGCGCGGTCAACGACCTGTACGTCTACCCGGACCTCCCCTTTGACGAGCAAATGGCGACCCTGACCGGATTGTATCGCAACACCGCCGGGGAACGGCTGCGAATCCAAACAGCGAAGATCTATGCGGACGGCATCCTCGACCTAGGAAGCGCCTTGCTCGTTGACCCGTACGACTCCGCGCCGGGCCCTTACGAGCGAGGGTTCCCCTACTTTCAGACGGACGCTCTCAATCAGTACGTGAACGCGTTGCACCAAGCCGGATTCCAGATCGAATTCCACGCGGTCGGCGATGGCGCCGTCCGCATCTCGCTGGACGCTGTCGAGGCTATCGAGGCCGACCCCACCGAGATCGCCGCGCGACATCACCGCACCACACACAACTACCTCATCCACGAAGACGACGTTCCCCGCTTCGCTGAGCTCGGCGTGGTCGCGGACTTTCAATTTGGCGAAGAGACCAACGCATCGTATGCGACCTTCCTCGAGGACTTCATCGGCGAGCGGGCAGCCCGACTGCTGCCAGTTGCTGACATGGTCGCGGCGGGAGGAACGGTGACGTTGAGCAGTGATTGGGACGCCGACGCCCTGATCCCAACCGGCATCATCTCTCGTTCGGTACACCGCCAACTGCAAGGCGTCGCCGACGTGGAGTCCGCGGTCCGCATGCTGACCATCGTGCCTGCTCAAGTGCTCGGACACGACGACCTAGTAGGCAGCATCGAGGTCGGAAAGCGCGCGGACATCGTCATTCTGAGCGCAGACATATTCGACATGCGCGCCCAAGACATCGACAACGTACTCATTGACCTCACGATGATCGACGGCGAGGCCATCTACGCCCGCACCGACTTCTAACTGTCCCGCCGCATGCACTTCGTACACATCTCGGACCTCCATCTGACCGCGGACGACGGTGCCAAGCGCACCGAACTTCCGTTCACGACGCCTACACGCGAAATGAACGAGGTCTTTCGCCGGCTGCTCTTCCAAGAAAGAATTCAGACCGCCGACTTCCTTGTCGTCACCGGTGATGTCACGGACCTCGGCGACGTCGAAAGCTGGAAGGTGTTTTGGGACGCGATCGCGGCTGCCGATATCGACTTCGCCAAGGTCTTCGTCGTGCCCGGAAATCATGATCTCTGCCCTGTCGGCACAAAGGTCTCACTGGGAAAGAAGGGCAGCGCGCGAAGCCAGGCCGCACTTGAGGAGGGTCTCGCAATTGGGCAACCCGCCGACCTGCGCAGTTTCCCGTGCGCGTACACGCCCCATGCCGAGGTGGTCATCTTCGGGTTGGATTCAAACAATAGGGAGTCGGCGACCGCGTTTGACAATGCGGCTGGGCATCTCGGGATGCCACAACTAGACAAACTGTCACGACTGATGCGCAAACACATCGACCGCACCTATAAGTTTGTCGCGCTTCACCACAGTCCAAACATACCCCAAAAGGACGCAGCGAGGCGAAACGACGTGACGCACTTCGGCACATTCAAGGCGGGATTCTTCGAACTGCCGGAGAGTGAGCGGCGAGCGTTGCGCTTGATGTCGACAGCGACTGGCGTGGATCGCATTCTGCACGGCCATCTGCATGACGATCACGCTCGAAAGATAGGAGGCATCGAAATCATTGGAGCGCCGGCGTCGACCGAGTGGTCGCAGAAACCAAACACGGAGGAGTGGGGGTACTGGTACCGCTCGTTCGAACTAAGGAACGCTAAGGTCTTCGTACGAGACGAGCGAATGACTCCGCCAGTCATAGCGGACTAGTCGAACCGCTCCAGCGTCGCGCTGATCAGTTGATGGCGCGACGAGAACTCACCGACGCAAATGACCGCCAGGCGGAACGAGCCGTCCATGAGTTCAATGACATAGTCATTCCCTGGCTCCGCCTGTTCTCGACCGTCTCGAACCGTCAGAATTTCGTAGGTCTCGGCAAGGGCAACGAAGGCGTCCGCAGACATCCCCGGCGTCGCTGCATCGCACGCGGCCATCGAGCGAGCGTTTGCCGCGGCACTGTCCGTTCCAAGCCTGTACGCGAGCACGACCACGGCGACGACGCCGAGGAGTACCAAGGTACCGAGAGCGATGAGGATGTTCTTTGCTGACATGCGGGAAGACTGCTGGAGGCAGGGTGAACGGTCAAGCCGTAGTCGAGCGCGCAGGCCTCGCTCCGTTGAAGTGATCGTTCGTTGGGCACAACGAGTACGAACCGCCGTCCGTTCTTGCCCGTACTATACTAACGGGTGTAGCCCATCCCTCCACTTCCTCGCTCCCTCGCTCGATCGCCGATGGCCAGTAGACTCAAGCCCGTTGCGTACCTCGGACTGGCAGGCATATTGACTGCTCTCGCCTCACTGGGCTGTCAGCCTCGGGCGAATGATGCATCTCCTCCACCTGCGATCGTGGCGGAATCAGCGGTGGGGCTCGCCGATAGTGCCGCCTCCACCGTACCGGGCGGATTGTTCGATCGGACGCCGGACACGGAGTTCTGTCAGCAGCGCAGGCCCGCGACCGTCTCGCCGTTTGCTTTGGACACCTATGAGGTCACGGTCGCCAGGTTCCGCCTCTTCTTGGATGCCGGCTACGGGGTCGAAGGCTCTGGCCCTGCCCGTGGCTCGGGTGCCCATTCGCCCAGTTCGAACAGCGGGTGGCGCGACGAGTGGAACAGTCAACTCGCAGCAGACCGATCGGAACTCGAGGATAGGCTCGACTGCGCGCTGCGCCCCACCTGGACAGCACAGGCTGGAGCGAGCGAGGAGTTACCCATCAACTGCGTCGATTGGTACACGGCATTCGCGTTCTGCGTCTGGGACGGAGGACGTCTTCCAAGTGAGGCAGAATGGACGTTCGCCGCGGTAGGCGGGCCCGAAGGAAGGCAGCGACCCTGGGGATCGGGGAGCCCAACGGATCAACACGCCGTGTTTGGTTCCGATGGAGCTCGTGCGGTCGGCTCGGCGGAGCTAGGCCGAGGAGCTTGGGGACACTACGATCTATCCGGGAACCTCTGGGAGTGGACCCTGGACCGCGCGCCTTCGGGAGTGCTCTTGCCGATCGAAGGCGCCGACCCATGTGACCCAACTGGCATGCCGATTCCCTGCGAGGATTGCCTCGGTTCCGAGGGTGAGCTGCGTGTCAGCCGCAGTGGGGGTTGGGGCCTCCCGGCGGTCGCGATGCGCTCGGCGATCCGACGCGCGGACTCGCCGAGTGCGAATGAACACGTCTTCGGAATACGGTGTGCCCGTGCGGCCACGGCCACGGCCGCGGATCGGTCGCAAGCCCAAGAGTCTGGTCGCGACTCGGCCATCGACCTTCGAGTGGTCGGCGGTCAATGGCAGGAGCTGACCGAGATCGAGAAGACCCCTGACTCAAGGGCGCGCGCTTACGTACTTCTCTCCGCGTTGACCGATTGGCCGACGACGCTGCTCGAGAGTCTGCGAGCGGCAGACGTGGAGGTCGTGGTCGTGCTCACCGACGGCGAAAGGCGCGGACAGCCGGCCGATATCGGCAACGTGCTCTCCGCCTCAGAGGCACACCCGGGATGGCCGGTGGCGATCGATCTGAGTTCGAGCATGAACCGCAGCGTCACCACCGACCCCTGCGTCATCGTTGTGCGCCCCGGCCAAGAAGTGATCGAGTGTTTGGATCCTTCCACGCCCGACTTCGAAGCCTCGCTTTCGACGGTGCGTTAGGCCGCTCCTATCTCACCCAGCCAGACTCTCCGGGCTAGACCGAAGCCCCGTCACCAGGTCGATACGATTTGGTCCGCGGGACCCACAAATGCACGTTTCGCCGGTAGTGCTCGACCTCCTCTCCAAACCGCTGCCGCATGTCCGCCTCCTCGGGAGGACGCGCAACCATGTGCCAAACGGGCGCGCCGGCGAGCGCATAGAGAACGACGACGCCAGAGCCAAGGCTAAGCCCCACCGCGACGCCCTGCAGGATGCCCTCTTGGTAACGAGCCATCGTGTAGCCCGCCCACAGACCCACCGGGCTAACGAGCGCAAGGAGCAGGGCTCCTAGGAGGGGTGGAGCCGCAAACGTGAGGTCCCAAGGCAACAACGCTTGCTTGGAAACGATGAGCGTCGGAAACACGATCGAGAAACACGTCGTTTGAATCAACGTCTTGCCGTGATTCCAGGCAAAGGAAGCAGGAACGGCGGGTCGAAACGTTCGAAGCATGGTGAAGCCATACCACGCTCTGAAACTGTCCAATGGCGTGTCTCCAGACGCACCCCTGGGGCTTGCCAGCACTCGAACCGAGTCCTACTCTCATGCAGTGCACTCAGCCATACCCAGTCAGAACCCCATCCGATGAGAACCGTCGACCACGTTATTGTTGGGGCAGGTTTGGCGGGACTTACGCTCGCGAGGTTCTTGGATGGTGAAGTCGCGCTGCTGGACCCGTCGCCTTACGGCTACAAGATTGGCGAGTCGTTCATTCCGGAGGTGTTCCGACACCCTGTGCTCCGGGAGCTGATCCCCGAGATTCTCGCGCTGCCTTCTTCGAGCGAGAAGCACGGCACGACCTTCGTTGGGCCTGACTCGGTGGTCGAGTTTCCGCTGCCCGAGGATGAAGAGTTGGTGGCGATGCACTGCTATCGGCCGGAGCTCGAGCGCTTCTTGGCAGAGCGCTGGTCCATCACGCCCGAGAAGGCGCGACTGACGGGGTTCCGACCGGAAGACCGCGTTGTCGAGACGGATGCTGGCCCGATTCGATACCGCGGTATTGTGCTCGACTGCTCTGGCCCGACCATGGCCCTCGCAAACTTACTCGACGAAGTCCGAAACGTGCTGCCGGTACACAGCCACTGGCGGTACTTCGACATCTTGTCCGTCGATGACGGGGCCTGCCGAGCCGAGCTTCGGGCCTCCGGACGACAAGTAGAGCGACTCGACCCAAGACACGCGCACAAGCTACCACTGGCCGACGGTGCCGAGTGGGAACCGAGCCATACCACGGTGCTGACGTGGGTGCGCGACGGGGTGTGGTGCTGGCAGATCCCGCTCTTCCACCGCAACGTGCTGAGTTTCGGCGTTGTCTCGCGGCACGGCCCGGTCACACCGGAGGAGTTTGCGCAGATTGTCACGGAAGCCACCCTCCCCTCCTATGAGTTACGACCGCGGAAGGACGACTCTCCGCTGGGTCGAGTGCACACGCGGTCGGGGTTCGCGCGCCGCGCGGAACGTGCCGCGAGCGAGCACTTCGCGCTTCTCAGTGACGCCTACGCCTTCAGCGATCCGGTCTACTCCGTCGGCACCGCCTTCGCCGTCAACCAGGCGATTTCCGTCGCGGAACGACTCAATGCCTCCCCCTGGAATTCCGAGGCGGCGCATGAGTTTTGCGAGCGCTCCGCCCACCTGCAAGACCGCGCCGCAGCCGCCTACCAACTCTGGTACGACGGAACCGCGATCAACGACGACGGAACCGCGAACCTGATTCAGACCGAAATGCTTAGCGGCGGCCTCTTCCGCGACAGCCTAGCGGCCCAGTATGGCAACGTGCTGAATGACTCCGACCTTGAGTCGGCGGCGGATCCATTCCATCCAGGGCCAGGCGCCGTTTCGATCGTTGTCGACCGCTTGCCCCCGATTGATCTTGGGTCCGGTTCGGTGACCGGCGCCACACCATGCGTCGGAGGACTGCGCGTCGACGTCGCTTATGGAGACAACGTCTTCGCCGTGCTCGTCGCACCCGATAGCGGCGGCTCCAGCTACTCGGTGATTGAGGGAGTGGCCCTCAGCTATCGCGACGATGAACAGCTGCTGGATGAGACGCGGGAGCTCCTTATCGGAGGGTTCTCAAGCTCAATCTCTGCGAATCCGGATGTCTGGCGGTCCCTGGTCGGTTAATCCAGCGATGGGGCGGGTGGGCTGACGTGTGGACGAGAGGTTCGACGCACTCAAACAAACAAACGCCCGGGTCAGACCTCGCAGAACCGACACGAGCAGGGCGAACTCCGACCACGCTGAGCGCGGAATCCGCCTCAGCTGCGCTCTGTGTTTCGGCCATGTGCGCTTGCGGTCGGTCGGCCGACACGTCGCCGCCACAAGACACCGCAAAAACGAAAACGGGGCGGAGACTTGCGCCTCCGCCCCATCATTGCTGGTTTGGCTTACTGGTCGACGCTGAAGAGCCCGGCTGCGCCCATGCCGCCACCGATGCACATCGAGACGATGCCGTACTTGCCGCCGCGCCGCTTAAGCTCGCGAAGGAGAGTGGCCGTCATGCGGGTTCCGGAGACGCCGAGCGGGTGACCGAGAGCGATCGCGCCGCCGTTGGGGTTGATCTTCTCCTTCGGAATTCCAAGCTCGCGACGGCAGTAGAGCGACTGGGACGCGAACGCCTCGTTGATCTCGAAGACGTCGATGTCGTCGACCGTCAGCTTGTTCTTCTTGAGAAGCTTCCGGATGGCCGGCACGGGGCCAATTCCCATGATGTCTGGGTCCGTTCCAGCGACCTGGAAGTCGTGGAAGTAGCCGAGCGCCTTCACGCCAAGCTCGTCGGCCTTGGCCTGGGACATAATGACGGCTGCACCTGCGCCGTCCGTCAGCGGCGAGGCGTTGCCTGCCGTAACGGAGCCACCGGGGCGGAACACCGGTCGGAGCTTCTGCAAGCCCGCGAGCGTGCTGCCACGACGGTTGA
Source organism: Bradymonadia bacterium (assembly GCA_047629415.1). Taxonomy (GTDB): domain Bacteria; phylum Myxococcota_A; class Bradymonadia; order REDH01; family REDH01; genus CBDUJZ01. The sequence continues at coordinate 7,657 of JBLHWZ010000023.1, forward strand.
TGGTGTCATGCTTGAGCTTGACGGTCTGAAGGACGCCCTGCGCGTCGAAGAACTTAGCCTCTACCTCGATGATCTCGTCATCAAGGCGGCCCGCGTCCTGTGCTTCCTCAGCCTTCTTCTGTGACTCGTACGCGAACTCGTCCTGGTCGGCCCGGGAGACGTTGAAGCGCTCAGCGACGTTCTCGGCCGTCGCGCCCATCGTCGAGTAAACTTCGGGCTTCTCAGCGAGAAGGTCCGGGTTCGTCGAGAACTTGTTTCCGCCCATGGGAATCATGGACATCGTCTCGCATCCACCGGCTACGCCGACGTCGATGGAGCCTGCTTGAATCGCCTGAGCGACCTGAGCAATCGACTGCACGCCGGAGCTGCAGAAGCGGTTCACGGTCATCGCCGGAACGGAGTACGGGAGGCCAGCGCGGACCGCGGCGAGACGAGCAATGTTGTTGCCCTGCTCTGCCTCGGGCATCGCACAGCCCATGACGACATCTTCGATGTCGGCGGGGTCAAGGCCGGGGACGGCGTCAACGGCAGCCTTGATCGCCCACGCACCCATCTCGTCGGGGAGGGTGTCTTTGAGCTCGCCCTTTCCTGCACGCGTGAACGGAGTTCGAAGCGCGCTCGCAATAACAACTGGTTCAGTCATTGGTTTTCCTTATGTGTTTGTTGTGAGTTTGCTTGGATTAGTTACGAAGCGGCTTGCCCTTAGTGAGCATGTGCTCCAGGCGCGCGTGGGTCTTCTCTTCGCCACAAAGCGAGAGGAATGCCTCAAGCTCGAGCTCCAAGAGACGCTCTTCGGTAACCGGCACGGTGGGCGAGCAATCGCCACCCGTAAGGACGCCAGCGAGCTTCGAGCCAATCAGACGATCGTGTGCCGAAACCTGCTTGTTCACTTCCATGTCCCAGAGGAGCATGTCGATCGTCGACTTACCGTTCCTTCCGGGCAGCAAGAACTTGGTCGCGCGCGGGGGACGGAAACCGGCTTCGTACATGCCGAGTGCGCGCTGCTTCGCGTCGTAAAGCGCGAAGTCACCGTTCATCGAGATGCCGTCGGTCGGGTTAAGGAAACCCTTCTCCATGGCCTGCTCGGCGGAGTACGCCATGTCAGCCATGCCGATCGTCAGGAACGCCTTCTTGATGAAGGGGAACGCGTCGATCTCTGGGTCGAGCGCGTACCGACCGTAGAGGTTACGGAGCACCTGGAGGTTACCGCCACCACCGGGGATGAGGCCGACGCCGACCTCGACGAGGCCCATGTAAGTCTCCGCCTTGGCCTGAACCGCGTTACCGGCCATCGAGACCTCGCAGCCACCGCCGAGCGCGAGGCCGCCGGGTGCTGTGACGACTGGAATGGAGGAGTAACGGAGGCGCTGGTTCACCTTCTGGAACCCGCCGACCATATTCTCGACCATGTCCCAAGCGCCCATCTTGGCGCCCATAAGGAGTGCGCCGATGTTTGCTCCAGCCGAGTAGGCTTCCTTGCCATCGTTTCCGATGACGATGCCCTTGAAGTTCTTTTCGGCTTCGTCGATCGCCGTGTTGAGCATCTTGATGATGTCATCGTCGATCGCGTTCATCTTTGTGTGGAATTCCACACACATGATGTCATCGCCCATGTCCCAGAGCGTGGCGCCCATGGACTGCTTGATCTTCTTCTCGCCGCGGCGCAGGTGCTCGATGCGAAGGTTACGCTTGCTCGACTTGGTCTCCTGAGCGGACTTCGTCGGGATGTCGTAGAAGGTGTCGGCGACGCCCTCTACTCCGTAGAACGAGGTGCGGCCGCTGGCGACCATGTCGGTGACCCAAGCAGCCGGCTCGATGCCGTGCTCCTTCATCATGTTGAGAGCCTTCTCGACGCCGATTGCGTCCCAGATCTCGAACGGGCCCACGTCCCACCCGAAGCCCCAGCGAAGACCGCGGTCGATGTTGACGATGTCGTCAGCAATCTCGGGGATGCGACGCGAGGTGTAGGCGAGCACGTCGAGCGTGACGATCTGCGCGAACTTCGCAGCCTTGTCGTCAGCAGACATCATGTGCGCGATGCGCTCGTTGACGTCCTCCATCTTGCGGACGGCGCCGAGCGAGTCGTAGCGGACCTGAACCTGGGGCTCGTACTCGAGCGTGTCGAGGTTCAGCGAGAGGATCTGGCGCTTGCCGTCTGCACCCTTCTGCTTCTTGTAGAAACCGCCACCTGACTTGTCGCCAAGGATGCCGTTCTCGACCATCTTGTTGAGGAAGTCGGGCGACTTGAAGGTGTCGCGCGCTTCGTCGTCGACGAGCGTGTCGTAGCAGTTCTTCGCAACGTGGAGGAACGTGTCCAGGCCAACGAGATCGCCGGTGCGGAAGATCGCGGACTTCGGGCGACCCATGGCCGGACCGAAGACCTTGTCGACCTCTTCCAAACGAAGACCTGCTTTACGCATCTCTTCGATGGTCTTCATCATGCCGTACACGCCAATGCGGTTCGCGATGAAGTTGGTGGTGTCCTTGCCGTAGACGATTCCCTTGCCGAGGAACTCCTCGCCGAACTTGTGCACGGCGGCAGTGACAACCGGATCGGTATCATCGCCCTCCACGAGCTCCAGCAGGTTCATGTAACGGACAGGGTTGAAGAAGTGCGTGACCAAGAAGTGCTTCTTGAAGTCTTCGCTACGTCCTTCGGTCATTCCCGTGATCGAGAGCCCCGAGGTGTTCGAGGTGACGATCGTGCCCGGGCCAGCGAACTTTTCGACGTTCGCGAAGACCTTCTGCTTGATGTCGAGTCGCTCGACGACAACCTCAACGACCCAGTCGCAATCTGCCAACTTCTCCATGTCGTCGTCGAAGTTGCCGACCTCGATGAGCTCAAGCGCGCGCTTGGTCATGATCGGCGTCGGCGGCGACGGCTTGGCCTTCTTCATCTTGGCGATCGCGCCGCCAGCGAAGCTGTTACGCCACGCCTTATCGGACGTGTCCTGACCTTCCTTGGGGTTGGGCGGGACGATGTCCAAGAGGATGACGGGAATACCGGCGTTTGCAAGCTGTGCGGCGATGCCGCTGCCCATAACACCAGCCCCGAGAACGGCGGCTTTGCGAATGTCGTAACCCATGCGTGGAGCTCCTTGAGGGTAAAAACTGAATGACGGTTCAGTTTCTTAGGAGGGCGACGACTGCTGGTCAAGAGGCGGAGTGATCAGGGTCCTCGCGCGCCCGGCTCCCCCTCGTACATCCCGACCTGCGGTGACCCTCACCCCAAAAGTACGGCCGGTACAACGTGCCGACCCCTAACTAACGGCACAATTGCGGGGCGCGCCCTGTTCATACCGAATTGCTGGGAACCCGCGGAACAAGTGAACCGCCAGAAGCGGGCACGGCGGCGACCTCGCAGAGGCGCTGAATCCCAGCCTTTGATCATTGCCGGTGGGGGTGATCCAGTACACACTCTGGCCGCAACATCATCATTCGGAGGACCCTCTATGCCCCCCAACCAGCGACGTCTGGTGGCCCCGTACTTCGGCCGCACTCTTGCGACCTGGCTCGTCGGCGGCGCGTTGCTCGCCGGATGCAACGAGGCATCGTCCCTGAGCGAAGGCGATGCCAGACGCGACGTCTCCACTGTAGACACGTCCCCAGACCTCCCTCTGGCGGTCGAACCTCTCCCAACGGGATCGCCCTGTGAGGAGCGGAGCAAGTGCGGAGACGGCTCAAGCTGCAACCTCGATTGGCCGGACGGTTACTGCACGATCCGTCCCTGTCGCGGAGGCATCACCCGCTGCCCTGGCGATGGCACCTGCGACATCGTCGAGGGCCCACGGACGTGCGTGGACGCGTGCGAGTCGTCCGCTGACTGCAGGGACGGATACCATTGCGTGCCAACAGAGGCCGAACGCCTAGCGTGTCTCCCGACCGAGCCGATCGGGCCTCCAACCGCGGGCGGCCCGGACGATCGCCTCGGATGCTGGGGCGTGCCTGACGGCGGGTTCGTCGCGTTCCCCGTCGACCCTGAGTTCATGATCACCTCAGTGGTCGTGCTCGCGCCGCGCGGGTCCGTTCGACCCTACGCCCTCGTGCTGAACGACGGGAGCGCGTTTGAGCTGACCGACGTGCGAGACGCGGGCTACGGCGTGGCCCGCAACATCTCGCAGAGTACGGTCCCACATTTGCCGCACGAACCGGACCTTCCGTATTCACACATCGTCTACTCCACTGCCGACGCAGAGGAGGTCTGTGTGACGCGGCACGAGCGGCAGGAAGTGGGGTACACGGTGCAGCTGAACATCTACGTGAACGCGGCGGACGGATTCACCGCAGATCGCGCAGAGAGCAACGCAACACTGACCACTATGCTCAGGGAACTTCGACGGCTCTACTCGGGCGTAGAACTCGAGTTTGTCGTCGACTACCGTGACCTCAGCGACGACCTAGCCGCCGAGTTTCGTATCGTGAGCAACGACTCTGACGCCCAGCGGCTCGCGCTCCTCGCGCCAGGTGCCCCCGAAGTGGAGACGCTCTCGCTCAACGTCTTCCTGGTGGAGTCACTCGAGCGAACGAATTTCGTCTTGCTCGGCCTCTCACTGGGCATCCCCGGTCCTGCCGGTGTCCACCAAACAGCGGCGTCCGGAATCCTGCTCTCAGCGGAATATTCCGACGGAAGACAGATGGGTCAAACACTGGGCCACGAGCTCGGCCACTATCTCGGTCTCTTCCACACGACCGAGCAATCTGGACGCCATTTTTATCCGCTCTTGGACACACCGCAGTGCTCCGCCGATAGCGACGAATGGGCGTTCGGCACTTGTCCCGATCGCACCAACTTAATGTGGCCCATTCTTACGTCGCAATCCCTGCGACTGACCGACGATCAGGGATGGGTGATGCGCCGGCATCCGCTCGTACTGCCCAATGGGTTAGTCGGCGGAGACTGATTCGCATTGACCGACGTGGCCGACAGCGCTTCTCTGTTGGCCAGAGACTCACTCACTGGAGGAGCTATGTATTTCGGACTCATGTTGATCGGACTCATCGTTGGGTTCATTCTGCGCAAGGCGATGCCCCGCAAAATGATCAATCCAGGCTTCGTCGCGCTGGCGACGCTTGGGATCCCGACCATTGTGCTTGCCGTCATCGCGTACCAGGCCGCATACGACCCGGGACTCGCGGCGACCACGATCGTAGCTCGTGCCGGAATTCCCGCGGCGATCGCCTGTATGATCGGCTACTTCGTTTACGACGCGGACAGGTAGCGAGCCCATGCCCCGAGAAGCCGAACGCGCCGCTTGGACGGCACCCACACCTCCCCCTGAAACAGACGGAGTGCGCGGCGCACTAGGAGGAAGCAGGCTCTTCGAGCAACCGGCGCAGAGGGCGGAGGTGGAGCGCTTCCGTGAGTTCATCGCCGCGCCCGGGCCAGTGGGCGTCGAAGTCGGCTTCGATTTTGGCCACCGCATCCTGGACCACGCCACTCGCTGGCCCGAGGTTCGCTGGATCGGAATCGAGGTTCGCAAAGCGCGCGTGGAGCAACTCGCGGAGAGGGCTCCCGCCAATCTGCTCGCCTGGCGCGCCGACGCGCGCACCGTGTTCAACCAGCTGATGCCCGCCGGCCGCCTGAGCCAGGTTGACATCATGTTCCCCACTCCTTGGTGGGACGAAAACAAACGGGCCAAACGGCTGCTCATCACGCCACAGTTCGTCGGAGACCTGGTGACGTCTCTCGCGGCAGATGGCGTAGTGCACTTCGCGACTGACGTCCCCGGGTACTCCGTACATGCCGAGCAGGTGTTCGCAGGGTGGACCCTCACCGAGCCCGGCCTGTCCGGGGAGGGGCTCTCACGCAGACAAAACGTCTGCGCGAGGGACAGTATCCCCGTTCATCACGCCTGGTTCGGGCGCCCAGGCGACGACTTTCCCTAGCGCTCTGTTATCGATCCAGCTCGCGCTCTTCCAGCCACCTCGGAAAGTCGCGGACTGGGTCGTCGCTCGCGGAGCGAATCGCACCCTGAACGGCAGCTTCGACTTCCTCGAACGGTCCGTCTCCAACCTGGTAGGTCGGGGTGATGTGCAGCCCCGGAAGGTTCAGAGGCTGTGGCCCGTCTCCGCTTTGGCGGAGTCGAATCTCAAAGACCGCTACATCCGCGCCGCGCTCGAAGGTGGCGACCAGTCGCGGGGGCTCGGGCAACAGATGAACACACTGCCAACCGCCGAAGAAACTCCCCGTGTTGAACGGTCCAACCGAAACGACCTGCGGTAAAGGCTCCTCCCCAATCGCCTGGGAGTCAGAGCTACCAGGGGGATCATCCTGGAAGCCTGCTGGACGGTCTTCGTTCGCCCAATGGCCCATCACCGCCGGGCCGACCACACGAGACGTCGGGACGATCGCACCCAGCGCGGTGAGCGCGACGAGACCGGCCAATAATCCGGCGGCAGCCTTCATTGAGATCGTTTCCACCGGAACTAGCGGCGACTCTGCTCGCCTGAGTCGGTGCCAGGGAAACGTCAACGCGACCAGCAGGAAGGTGCTCTCCACGTAGATGATATCGAGCATGAGAAGGGTCCCTAGGTGGAACCCGATCAAACCCAGCCCCGCGAACACTCGTAGGCGGCCACCGAAAATCATCAGGATGCCGCCTAGCTGAATGGCGACCGTCGCGGCCGAGAGCGCCTCCATCACAAAACCGTTCTCCCCAATCGTGCGAACGAGCTCCCTCACACCTCCGCTGTAGGGCGCGTGACTGAGAATGATGGCGCGCATAGCGGTAGAACCGAAGAGGCCGCCCACCATGAGCTTCTGAGTCGCGGCTCCCGCGAACGTCGCCGCTAGTCCGGCCACCGCGCCAGATTCTGCGAGGCGTTCGGCGGCTTGATCATCGCGATTCAGTAGTTTCGCGACGACGAGCCCGGCCAGCCAGCCGATCAAAGTGGCTCCCGCCGTGAAGAACATCCGCCGGGGCGACTGGACCGTAGACGTATAGGCCTCGTTCAAAAGTCCGACGAACAAGACGGCTGCGAAGCCTGAAGCGATCGGCCACTTGCGAGCCGCGAAGAGCCCAATCGAACCCATCGCGCACGCTGCGATCGCCCAAAGTAACCATGGGGTCTGGGAAATCGCGTAGAAGAACTGCGGCCAATATTCAGGCTGTTCGAGCTCCGGTGGTTCGAGGAAATGGTGCCCGAGAAGAAACCAGACGTCGAAGAAGAGAACCGCCGCGAGAGCGATCCTCAATCCGGGCCGACCGCCGCCACGTTCGGTTTTCATTGCTCCACCGCCACACATTGCATCACCGGACAGTCTCGCGGAGTATCGTCCTCGCCCGGACGCAGATCCCAAGTGCGTACCACCAGCGATACCCTTACTGCGTCGGGGCTCGGCGCCTCTACGGAATGGGCCGCGATGTGGTCGGTCGCCTCCTTCACGAGATACTCAGTCGGCAGGGCGGGCCCGCCATCCGGGCACGCGAGACGGCCGAACTGAACGACCTCTTCTGGGCAGGTCCAACCGACGAAATCGAAAATCTCACGCGGCTCGCCGTCGACCAGCCCGATGAATCGGGCACCCTGTGGGTCGTTGCTCTCCGAGTACATCGGGAAGGTCGAGAAGGGGTAGATATTCTGGACCCCAAGCGCGACGAGGAGATACGTGAGAAACACGAAGAGCGAGACGGCCACGCCTTGGCTCAAGTGAGAGTCGCTAGGAGGAGATGACATTGCTCCGACGGGTGCGCGAGGACACAATTCGCTCCGCTCAGCAAGCCGTTCGCCGCTGGAGCGATCGCACCCGAAATTGATGACCCGAATGGAGCCAAACGTCGGCATGGCGACCCCTCGCTGCTAGCCCTGTTCACTAGACTCGTCAACGCACCGAAGGCGTCGGACGCCGAGTTTATGACTGCCGATCCGACCCTGCTCGCTCCCCCGACGAAGCAACGACGGGGAGTGTGTCATGCGCTTGCGGGGGACCTCGGAGCATGGTTGGCTCCCCCTCCTCATCACTCCTCCAATTTTGAGCCATGGCTGCACCGTTCCCGTTCTCCGATGTCACCCGCGAGCTGATTCGCCTCGCCCTCTATGAAGACCTCGCGTTCGGCGACGTAACGTCCGACGCGATCTTCGATCAGGAAGCAGTTACCGCCGCGGTGTTCAAGGCCAAGGAGCCGCTCGTGGTCGCCGGGATCGAGGTGGTCAAAGAGGTCATGCGCCAGGTGGATCCGGAGGCACGAGTGTCGTTCTCCGTCGAAGACGGAACGCTGATCTCGGAAGGCGAATTCGGCGCCATTCGTGGTCGTGTTCGCAGCGTCCTGCGCGCCGAACGCGTGATGCTGAACTTCCTGCGCCACCTCAGCGGCGTCGCCACCATCACAAAGAAGTACGTGGCCGCCCTCGGCGCGGACGAGAGCGGCCCCCGACTTGTCGACACGCGGAAGACGACCCCCGGCTTCCGTGAAATCGAGAAGTATGCGGTTCGCTGCGGAGGCGGTCACAACCACCGCTACAACCTCGGCTCGGGGGCGATGATTAAGGACAATCACATCACCGCTGCAGGCTCGATCAAGCTCGCCGTAGACAAGGTCCGCGGCCACGCGCCCTTCCTCACCCGCATAGAGGTAGAGGTCAGCAATCTCGTAGAGCTAGCGCAGGCCCTCGACGCGGGCGCAGACGCGGTGCTCCTCGACAATATGACGACCGAGATGATGGCAGAGGCCTGCACGATCATTGGCGATCGATGCATCGCTGAAGCGTCGGGTAACATCACCGAAACCCGCCTCCCCGAGCTGCGCGACATCGGCCTAGACATTATCTCCTCTGGCGCCGTCACCCACAGCGCACCGAACGTCGACATCAGCATGAAGCTGGTCCCCGACAACTAGGCAGAGGGCCGCCGCGGCGCTCTCTACCCCTTCTGCGCCTTCCAAAGCGGAAGCCAATGGCCGAAGCCGAACACCAGCGTCTGCGCGATGTGGCTCCCCAGGCTTCCACCCGCCCTTTCGAAGGTCTTTTTCATCACGACACATTCGACAACGTGCGCGCCGAGGGTGACGGCACCCAGCCAAAAACCGACGTTGGCGAAAGGGGTCGCCTCCGGAGCCACGATCGAGGAGATCGCCCAGATCCAGAGTGGGACGATGGCAATTTTGGCGGCGATCATGAGGACTCCTGCATCGGGGACTCGTACCTACCGGGCTGCTACGCATTGAGCGAGAGCGGTGGGTCGGTGCGACGGGTCAGCAGCTTTGACTCGCACGAAGCACAACACGCCTTCTCGACTCGCACGAGGCACGAGGACGACGCGCTGACTGTGAACGCCGGTGCCTCTCTCTAAGGCACTGGTCGCTGCCAACGCTACTCGGTCGGTGTTGGCGAGACCTGGGCGCCTGGCGCCAGCATAGCAGCGGCGTCGAGTTCAGACGCGTCCATCAGCTCGGAGATACGGCGAAGCGAGTCGAGCATACCGGTGCGCTCCGCCGGATCGATGCGCATCAGCGCGGTCACGAAGCGTTCCTGCAGCGGGATGGGCAACGTTTGAAAGCGCTCAAGACCTGCAGGCGTCAGCGTGAGGCAGACCTTCCTGCGATCCTTGGCGCGCCGCTCACGCAGCACAAGGTCGCTACGGACAAGTCGATCGACGATTCGTGAAACCGTCGCAGGGCTCAGGTTCACTCGCGCTCCAACCATCGCGACCGTGATCTCATTCTCGTCGCGCTCCATCTCCCCGATGCTCTTGAGAACCATGAGCTGAGGAACTGTCAGACCAAAGTCGCGTGAAAGTGCGCGCGAGTGTTCCGAGATTCGCCGAACGATCTGTCGGATGGACCGCAGCATCTCGTGTGCGACGTCAGCGTCTGTCGCGTTCTGGTCAGTCATGGTTCTCTCTGAAGGACTGGAAGACGGAGAATCGCTCGATTTGTCTGCGGAGACAACTGTAACCGAAATCGCATCAAACTCCGCTTTCGCTAAACAGCCGAGTTCGCCGGTCAGCCGACCCGCTTCCCGCTTCCCGTTGCCGGTCAGCCGATCAGCCGGCGAGCCCTCCGAGGAAGGAGACCACATTTCGGCCGAGATGCGGTGCGTAGTATCCGCCTTCCTGCACGACGACAGTAGGCAGTTTGAGCTTCCCAATGGCCTCCCCCACGCGTCGGTAGTCGGCTGTAGTCAGGCGAAAGTCGCCGACAGGATCACGCTCGTAGGTATCGAACCCTGCGGCAACAACGAGGTAGTCGGGCGCAAAGTTCGCTACCGCCGGCAGGGCGTGTGAGTCCAGCTCTTCAAGGAACCGGTCCCCGTCCGTGCCCCCCGGTAATGGCAGGTTCAGATTGAAGCCCGCGCCCCGTCCAACACCCTGCTCACCCGCGTATCCAGAGAAGAACGGGTAGAACTCGCGGGGATCGCCGTGCACGGAGACGGTCAGCACGTTCGCGTCTCGCTCGAAGATCGCCTGCGTTCCGTTCCCGTGGTGGAAATCGATGTCGAGCACGGCAACGGTACCCTTGGCTCGCAGCCGCTTCGCCGCGATCGCGGTGTTGTTGAAGTAGCTGTAGCCGCCGAAGAGCTCTTTCGTTGCGTGGTGACCCGGCGGCCGAGAGAGAGCATAGGCGATAGGCTCGCCATGCAGGACAGCACTAGCGGCCGAGTACCCGCACGCAGCGCTCCAACTTGCGGCGGTCCATGTCTGATTGCAGAGCGGCGTTCCGCTGTCGAAACAGAAGGCTCCTGCGTGCCGTATGTTCGTGGGATCCCCTCGCCCGAGCGAACCACGCGGGAAGACACTTGGATAAAACGTCTCGCCTTCAGGCATCCGCGAGGCAGCGTTGTAGAGCGTAACCAGCTGATAGCTGTGCGATCGCTTGATCGCGCCGAGCGGCACCGACTTCGGCGCCTGCACGTCGAACACAGAATTCTTCTTCAGCGCTCGGAGGATGTTCTCGGCTCGAGCCGTCGTCTCAGGGTGACGAATCTTGTTCCCAAATGCCCATTCGTAGGCGGGTTTGAACTGAAGCTGGTCGGGGTGAAAGTAGCAGGGAAGCTTCATGCAGACGCGGAGTTTCGGGGGATCCTTGCGGCATTTCTAACGCAAGAACGGGGGCTTATGAAGGGTTATGTCCTTGCAATCTACGCATCAATGTTCTAGAAAACGCCGCCGCCGCAATAGTTGCTGCAGCAATCATTACAGAAGCGTCGAAATGAACACTATCACCATCACCTCCTCTCAGGAGCCGATACGGGTCGTCGACGACCCATTCTCCGATCGCGTTCGGTGCGATCACCCTCGCTGCGACGACGGGGCGAAGCTTGGCCACGCGCTGAAGCGCCTCGCCGACAAGACTGGCAGAGGGCGCGTCGTCGCGCTCGTGCCGGCGAGCCTCGCTCTTGGGCTCGCAGCTGCAGGCTATGAGATGGACGGCCTTATCCCAGGGTTCTACGAAGGCATCGAAGACTGCGCAGTCATGGGACTCGCGACAGATCTCGAGCGATCGGAGCTGGCGAACCCACGCGAAGTCTCCCGAGTTGATTCGTTGATCGACGACGCCCCGCCAGCGAAGCAGCGCGAAACGGTGAAGACCGTTCGCGCAACCGAAGCTGATGCTGAAGCGATCGCGGACCTGCTAGGACGGATCTTCACAGAGTACCCAACGCCCAGCAGCGATCCAGACTACGTGCGGGCACAAATCCGCGAAGGAGTTCCGTTTCGTCTTGTTCACGACGACGGCGACCTCGTTGCATGCGCCAGCGCGGATCTCGTCCGCCACGCCAAGACTGCGGAGCTGACCGATTGTGCGACTGAGCCGAGCCACCGTGGGCACGGCTACATGCAGTTCATCCTATCGGACCTGATCCGCGACGTCCGAGAGCTCGGATACCCAACGGTCTTCACGCTCGCTAGGGCCAGGATCGCAGGCGTGAACCTTGCGTTCCAACGACTCGGATTCCAGCACCGCGGGTGTATGAACCAGTCCTGCCGGATCGGCGTCGGTATCGAGGACATGAACATCTGGAGCCGCCGCACCGTTCTCGACTAGCGAGCGGCGGCGTCGAAGAACGCGAGGCAGCTAGCCCACACGTCGCCCATCAGGAAATGGGGACGGGATAGAGAGGGGAGCACAACCACGAAAGCGAGGCCCAGCCACGAAAGCGAGGCCCAGCCACGAAAGCGAGGCCCAGCCACGAAAGCGAGGCCCAGCCACGAAAGCGAGGCCCAGCCACGAAAGCGGAGCCGAGCTCCAAACCATGTCGACTGGCAGCGGGACCGATCCGTCCTGAACATTGGCGTGATCGATGCGTTGGACGGATCCTGTGCCCATGGTTCGGTACTGGTTATCACCGTGTGGTGGCCTGTCGACCCAGTAGACGTATCTGACCGCCAGCGCTTCCAACCCGCTGATCTACCATGTGTTTCGACTCCTACGAGCGTCACACCCTGCCCGCCTCTGTCTGCGCACTCCTCCTCGCGCTGATACGTCTCACTGTCCCGTCAGTGTCTCACGCCCAGTTCGATTGGGGCAGTGAGTGCACCGCCGGGTCCGGCTCGTTCGCAGTGACGGTTCCCGCCCGCGAGGCGCTCGTTCTGCGCACGCTCCCATCAGGGAAAAGCAACGCCTTAGTCGAGCTCACCTCCGCTCGAGACTTGGACATCGTCCTAGTAGATGTCGTCACCGATACGGAGATCGTCGCTTCGCCTGCTGATCTTCTCAACCAGGACGTAGAGGCCTGCGCGACCTACGCTGGCGTCGGCTAGTGCTACAGCCGCTACCACAGTGATCAAACCCTCTCCGGCCGCGCCAACGGGTGGATTCGCGTGGAAGGCGAGACCAACCGTGAGTTGGAGATGCGCGTATTCGGCTTTCTGCCAGGCGACGCTTCGGGCGACTACAACTAGAAGGCAAACCCAGATTGTGGCTCGTCCGGTAGCGGCGCGTTCGCTCAACAAGTACCGCTCCGACAGACCCTATTGGTCGGCGAGGTTCCCGCAGGACTCTCGAATGTCATCATCGAGTTCGCCGCGCGTCCAGGAGCCGACGGCGAAATCGTTCTGAGAGATGGCAGCCTTGGAGTTGTCTCATGGCCGGCCGGCCTGCTGAACGGGCCGACAGAGGAGCGCATCACCTACGGCGGTGTCACCGTCGTCTACTCAGGCTGCGACGGTATCGACGACGACCTCGGCTTCGAAAGAATACAACTGATCGGCACGCTAGAGGTGCCTTTGTCGATGTATGTCTTCGGGTATCAAGCTGACTTTGCAGACTTGGAATACAGCTGGGGCGGGCCCGATCCAGGCACGGAGCCGACGCCAGACGATTCGTTTGTAGACGAGTTCAACGGCCCGAAGTTCTCACTGCCTCTCAGGCCTTACGACGGTCCCGCCGTGGACTGGTGGTTCGACGACGGCGCGCTCAACGCTGAGCCGCATGAGCTCAGCCTCTGGTTTCACGAGACGACCGGTCCCAGCTTCTCCATGCCGATGACCGGGACCTTCCGAGTGAAAACGACCGTACTCACGCGCCGCTCAGCATCTCCATCGCTACGACTCGATCGGCACTACCAGTTCGCTAGCGTTATGATCCGGGACCCGGCATCTAACCTCGATTTCACAGCGATGAACTGGGTCTTCAGCGTCATTGGGCATCGAGGGACCTACACCGCCGTCGAACATAAAAACACCTACGAAGGACTCAGCACGGTCTGGGAAACCCAATGGGTCGACTCCGATGCGGAGTTACAAATCTGCCAGGTTGGGGCGGCGGTGCTCCTGCTCGAGCGACCTATCGGGAGCCCGACTTTGCTCTTGGCGCAGGAGTTCGACCAGCCCGATCTTCCCGCCACTTTGGAGGCCGGTCTGATCGTCTGCTCTTGGACGGACCCTTTCGATATGCGGGCCAGCTTAGAGCGCTTCGAACTCACACCAATCGAGAGCCTCTCGGAGTGCTTCGACGAATACACCGGACCGCTGTGTGCTTCGGAGCCGGCTGGCCGCGTTTCATCGCTCGGTCGATCGAGTTGAAGTAGCGAGTAGCGCGAGCAGCGAGCAGCGCGAGCAGCGAGCAGCGCGACCCGCGCTCGCGAGGATCAATGCTCGCCACCGCCGAGAACTGAACGCCATCAACCCTTCTGCATCGTTCGGCACCGAACTGCATCCAACGCGACGTGCCGCAGCGGTGACTCACACCTCGCCGGGCGCAACGCCTCCTCGCCGTACTCACCCTCAAGAGAACCATGTCCGACCTCCACGCCGCCCGCCTCCAATGCCACTGGGCCGCACAGATCGCCGGTGCCCCCGGTCTAACGCTGCTAAAACCCGAGCCGAACGACGCTCACACCAACCTCTTCTGGTCCGATGAACTGGGCGGGCTAGCCGGCCCAAACGTCAACGGAATCGTGACATCGTTTCACTTCGCGCCCTTCGAGATTCGGGCGGGCGAGAAGACTCTGCCGCTCGATGGTGTGACGCTTGAGCAGGGGATGAAGTGGTTGAGCGAAATCTTCGGCAAAACTCTGGGCCGCGGGACCTACGACATGCCCGAGCACCCAGTCGCCAACGGCGCGCCGTTTGCTAGCTCACCGTCCATGGCCAAGCTGCAAACCTATTATGAGCGGGGCGATCGGGCGCTGTCGGCGCTGGGCGGGACGGTGCGATGCTGGCCCCACCACTTCGACCTCGCGATCCTGCACGAACGTGGCGAGGGACGCTCTTTCGGAACCGGCATGTCGCCAGGAGACGGCAGCTACGCGGATCCCTATTGGTACGTGACCCCATGGCCCTATCCAGCAGACACATCGGCGTTGCCGGAGTTGGCCGATGGAGAATGGCACACGGACGGCTGGGTGGGCGCGGTGATGTCCGGTGATCGAGATCCGACGGTGTTCTTCCAAAGCGCCATGGCGGCGTGCGACATCCTCCTGGCCGACAAACCCTCGTAGAGCGTTGAAAACTAACCCCAAGTTCGCACTCTCCCGCATGTCCCAGGCATCTGATTTTGACTCTCGTCAAAGCTGCGGATCACACGGCGCCAAGCGTCGATGACAAAGCGTCACGTGCGCATCACACACGGGCCGAGCAGAACGGTACTGGCCGACGGGCCGCTGGGATGGGGAGTTACCCCGTTCGAGGGCAACTTCTACATCCAGAGCCGCTACTTGGTGACGTCAGGTTTCCGAGCGAACTACATGCCGGGACTGTGCGTCTACAAGTTCCTCTATGTTTGGATGGATCTGGAACTTTCTCCTGGCGAGCGGGTGCGATTCCTCGGCTGGAAGTACGTTCTTCCCAACCCGCTCTTCCCGTTCATCTGGTTCCGCGTGGGTCTGCCGAAGGTGCACCCAGAGCTCGTGATCGAATACGACGACCGGCCGGTTTTGGTGCCTTAGTGAGTAATCGAGCACAGGAGGGCGAGCCTCATCGCACTCTTGGCGCCGCGATCTCCGATTCCTTGGCCAAACATTGCCCATACGGTCTCCTAGTCGAACGTCAGATCGCTGGCGATATCGTTACGGAGTGAGCTATGAAGCCCCGCTTTCACCTGCATCAGATACCCATGTCGAAAAAGAAATCATCGCACGATAAGTCGAAGCACACGCACGTCTATCATGACGCTCCGCCCTCGCATGAGAAGCGCCTCAAGAAGAGCATCTACGAGCGTGAGCTCGAGAAAGCCTCAACCGAGCTCGCCAAACTCCAGTCGTGGGTACGCGCCAGAAATGAGCGGGTCTGTATTCTATTTGAGGGTCGAGATGCCGCCGGAAAAGGCGGCGCGATCAAGCGCATCACCGCGCCGCTGAATGCTCGAATCGCACGCACGGTCGCTCTGACCGCCCCGACCGATCGAGAGAAGACGCAGTGGTATTTCCAACGCTACATTCAACATCTCCCCTCGGCAGGCGAGATCGTCCTCTTCGATCGCAGCTGGTACAATCGGGCCGGTGTTGAGAAGGTGATGGGGTTTGCAACTGACGAGCAGGTTGAGCGCTTTCTTATGCAAACTCCCGACTTCGAGAAGATGCTTGTCGACGACGGAATCCGGCTCATCAAGTACTGGTTCTCTGTGAACCCGGACGAGCAAGAGCGTCGGTTCCAAGAACGGACCACACATGCAGAGAAGCGCTGGAAGCTCTCTCCGATGGACCTCGAGTCACGCGCGCGCTGGAGCGAGTACTCACGAGCGAAAGACGAGATGTTTGACCGCACCTCGACATCACACGCTCCCTGGTTTGTCGTCGAAGCGGACGACAAACGCCGCGCGCGGCTCAATTGCATCCACCACTTGTTGAACCTGCTGCCCTACGAGGACCATATTCAGCACCCGCTGGGACTGCCTCCCAGGGTGAGTGACCCGGACTATGTGCGACCCGAGTATTCGAGCCAAGCAGTGGTTCCACGAGTATTCTAGCAGGTCTCCGTGGGCGCTCAACTGATCGAAGCTGAGCGTCCGACCTGCGAGGCCCGCGCTACCGGAGCGCTCGACGAATCTATCGAAGGATCCCGCAAATCCTGGAATGGAGCGGCGCGGCATCAGTGGGGCGCTCAAAGACTTGGCTCAAGACCTCGCGGACGGCCGGGTCTCCGACACTCTCGCCAGCAACGGTCACGAGCATGGGATGGTTGGTCTGCGCCAGTCCGCCGGACTCGACGTGCTACTGCAATCAAGCGCGGTCCGCGCTAACGAGGGTCCTGTTGTTGAGCGACTGCAATTTCCTAGAAAACTCAGACCCCCGACGAGATGATTTCAATTCTCACCAAACTCGAAAGCGCGACATCGACAAACGATGTGTTGCGAAAGATGGTCGAAGAAGGAGCCGATGACGGTCGCGCCGTTTACACGACTGAGCAAACCAGCGGCCGAGGCCGGCGGGGCCGCGTGTGGGTCTGCCCGCCGGGTACATCGCTGGCTCTGAGTGTCGCCGTCGTTGGGCCGCAACATCAACCGTATACGTCGCAGATGCCACTCGCCGCAGGGGCAGCGGTCGCCGAACTCATACGCTCCGAGACCTCGCTCACTCCGCAGCTGAAGTGGCCCAACGACGTCCTCATCAGCGGCAAGAAGGTCGCCGGGATTCTATGCGAGGGAGTACATGGCGCAGGCCGTCTTCGAGGGGTCCTCATCGGCGTCGGGCTGAACATCAACGTACCGCCCGACGGATTCCCGGAGGAGCTGCGACCCATCGCCACCAGCCTGCTCGCCGAGTCAGGAAACACCTATGAGATCGGCGCACTCGCGCAGGCGTTGCACGCGGCGATTCTGGACCGCGTCACGCTGCTCTCGGCGGACCGAGGGGCCCTCCTCGACCTGTGGCGCGAGCACGACGTGACCACCGGCCGCGCCGTGAAGATTGGAGAGGTCACGGGCACCGCGGTTGGGATCAACGCCGAGGGCGCGTTACTGGTGGAGACCCCGAACGGAACCCAGACGATTCGCTCCGGCGAGATCGAGTGGGTCGCCGAGTAAAGGCTCGACCTTTGCGAGAGCGGCGCTCACACGCAGCCTTGGATTATCTAAACATCTATCGTTCGTGTGAATGTGCACATCTTCCGTATTGTAATCGAGCCGGGGGCCTGTAGGCTCCGCCCGCGGGCCCTCTGACTAAGTGACGGATGAACTCTCGAGTTGCTCTTGCTCTCATCGGCTTGAGCTGTGGCCTCGGACAGTTGTCTTGCAAGGACGACCCCCAGGATCCCAGCTCCTCCTGCCGAATCGACTACGAAATCATCGACGGCGAACCCTCGGCTCGCTTCGACGTGGTCTGGGTGGCCCCAGATCAGAGCACCGTCACACGGACCGTACACGAGCTCGGCGATGAGCCGACTCGCGCCATCTACTACTACTTCGACGAGGACGGAGAGCTCTTCGTTGAGGCGATGGACACCGACCTAGATGGCGACCTCGACGCTCGCTTGGACGCCGGAGAGCTCCTCGGTGGGCTGATCACTCCTTACTCGGTCGATGCCCTCATCGAGGACGGCAACCTGGATGGTGTACAGCTAAGCCTAGAGCTCCCGTCGACCAACATCGGCCCCTGGAGCCCTGCCCGCGTCTACTTCCAAGTCGCTTGTGACCAGGGAGATTTCACGACCGAGAACATCGACGACGAACAGCTCAACATCGGGCTGGACGCGGATGACGATGGAGCCGTCGACGGCGGCATGGCCCTGCAGTTTGGCAAGGATGGTCTGCTACAAACATGGACCATCGACAGCGACGCGGACGGTCAAACAGACCACATCGCGACGATCGACTACGACGACGAGGGACGCGTGGTCGAGGTGTTTTGGACCCAGCCGGAGGAGTTCTTCGGCGAAGTCTACATACTCGCCCAGTACCAGTACGACGCCTTCGGCAAGCTCTACGCCTATGAAGTAGACGCGACGGGCGACGGAGAGTTCGACCACCGGATCACCTACAGCGCTGGGTGCTTCGACTACGAGGGATTGCGATGATCGCTCGAGTAGTGGTGCTCATTGCGTTTGCTTCGCTCGCGATCGGCTGCAAGTCCGATGAGCCTTGGCGCGTTCCGTTCGCTCCCGACCTTGATTCCAGCGACTACGACATCGACTCGCTCGGCTGCAATGTGCAGCCCGGAGGCGGTGGCGGTGGTGGCGCAGGCGGCGGCGCAGGCGGCGGTAGCGGTGGCGGTGGCGGCGGCGAAGGCGAAGGCGAAGAGCCATGTGGCGGAACCTCCGATCGCGGCGGCGTCACTGGAGGCCTCTTCTTCGGCGGCGGTGTCGCTGTGAACTGCGGAGGTGCCGGAGGTGCCGGAATGATGGGTGGTGAAGGCGGAGCCAGCGGTGGCAACGGCGAATTCGGTGGCGCGGGCGGCCCTGCGAGTGGCCCGCTGGATCAACTCCCAGAAGGCATCGCGCCCGAAGTTGGCGTCGGGATCGGTGACGCGTTTTTACTACCGTTCGACGTAGGAACGGGTGACGGCCCCATCCTAGACGGGGATTTCGACGGCCTGTGTTGTTACACAGCGTTCTGTGAGGAGATCGACGCGGAGTGCGCGTTTGTTTGCGGCAACGGCATCGTCGAGGAGCCCGAAACTTGCGACGGAGACTGCGAGGAAATCACGTGCCAAGACGCACCAGTCTGCGACCTCGTTGTCTCGTACGATGTGATCGGAGACCCCGATCTATGCGCTGTCGAGTGCTACCCGACCGAGATTCGTGAGTGCGAATCCGATGGATGTTGTCCAGAGTATTGCAACTACACCAACGACGGAGATTGCGACGTGATCACTGGCGGCGTGGGCTCGGCCTGCGACGTCGACACCGACTGCGGAGATCCCGAAGAAGGACACTTCTGCGTCAACGAGGGCTACCGAGCCGGATACTGCTCCTTTGACTACTTCGAAGCAGCGGGTGCCTGCCCGGTTGGCTCGCACGTCACAGACATCTGGGTGCTCACGGGATGGGACCCGGACATCCTCTGCGCAGCCGACTGCGAAACCGATGAGGATTGCGGCGGGCGCGTCGGATACGAGTGCTTTGACCGTGATCTGGACGGGATCACCGAGTGCGCCCAGGTGGGTATCGGCGAAAAGGAATACGACGAAGAATGCCAGGACACGACTCAGTGCGCTGGCGGCGACTACGCACACTGCGACCCCTACGGGGGCAGTGGAGACGTTGACGCAACCTGCTCGTTCTTCTGCAGGGAGGACGGAGTGCTCGACTGCCCAGAAGGCCTGCACTGCTTTGGAACACGTTGTTTTGAGCCCTGCGAGACCTGCCTCGACGGCGATGGGTGTTGCCCCAATGAGTTCGGCTGCTTCTTCGAGGTCGACGACGATTGCCCCGAGCCGGGCGACGACGTCGTTGGTCGACCCTGCACTACCGTTGCCGATTGCGGCGATCCGATCGCCACATGCCTGACCGCAGAGGATGGGTTCCCTGGCGGGTACTGCACCTATTCCGTCAACGACATCGCGATCTGTCCGGAGGGCTCGTACCATGCGTCTGCGCGAGGCCGAGATGACATCACCTGCCGGGAAGAATGCAGCAGCGACACAGACTGTCGCTCGGCGGACTACGAGTGCTACGATTACACCGCGGTCTTCAGCCGGAACTTTATGTGTAGCCCAGTCGGCAACGGTTCGACGCCCATCGGTGGGAGTTGCACACGCACTGATCAATGTGCAGGTGGTCGTTACGTCTTCTGCGGCGAATGGAACATCTGCGAACAGGGCTGCCTCGGACCCGGCCGGAGCGCGGAGCCAGTCCTGTGCCCGGATGAGTACGAGTGCTCCGCCTTCTTCTTTGCGTGCCGCGAGGGCTGCGAAGACGGCATCTGCCCGCCAGGATACGAGTGTCTCGCGCCCTTCTCCGGCGACCCCGCGACTTGTGAGCACGATGATTTCTAGCGCAATGATGAAGTACCGCGTCTGCTTGTTTGCCCTGGCGTCCCTCTCACTGCTCGGCTGTAAGGACGATACGCTTGAAGCCGGAACCGACGAATCTTGGCGATTCGAAGACCCTGACGGCCCCGATGACGGTCCGCTTGGTGACAATGGCGAATTCTCGTTCACTCCGGAGGCCGCGGGTACCGCGCCCGGCTACTATGTGGTCGCGACGGCCGGCGGCGAGGAGTTTCGTTCCAACGAGCATGAGATTCGCCTGGATGAGCACCCCACTCTGAGCGTGGACAGAGACTCGGGCGGCAGCACCGCGCGACAACCGCTGGAGTTCGACGCGGACCCAGCCGGCACTCCGGTCGGCCAACTCCTCGCTGGACTGGAGGCGCCCCCAACGTCGGTGACGCTCCCTTCAAACGACGACGCACCGGCAGTCATTCGCTTTGACAATCCCACACACGCCCGCGTCCGCACGCTGACGACCGATTCCGTAGTCGGCCGGATCATGCCCACTCCCTTCGGCATCTCGGCGCGTAAGATGGACGCCGACGACTCCGACGGAGACGGGATCGTCAACGACGAGGACAACTGCCCGCTCGTCTACAACCTCTCGCAGGACGACGGAAACGATGATGGGCTCGGAGACGCCTGCGCGACCGACTACGACGGCGACGGGATCGCCGACGATGGTGACGATAGCGGCAGCACCACCGACACCATTTGTACCGGGTGGGGCGCTCCCGACGAGGAGATCGTCCCCTGCGACGACAACTGCCGCGAGGTGGCAAACCCGCGCCAACGCGATACTGACGGCGATGGCCTCGGCGATCTCTGCGACCTCGACCGCGACGACAACGGCGTCGACGACCTCGACGAAGACGTCGACTGGGACGGCGACGGGATCAGCACCGCCGATGAAGGCGACGTCGACACCGACGGCGATGGAATCCCGGATGCGTTCGACAGCGATGACGACAACGACGGAATCCCGACGGCCCGCGAGGGCAGTGATGACACCGACGGAGACGGGATCCCGGACGATCGCGATAGTGACTCTGACGGAGACGGAATCCCGGACCAATACGAAGGCGACCGGGACACCGACGGAGACGGTACCCCCGACAGCCGGGACACCGACGACGACGGCGATGGCTCGCTCACTGCCGACGAAATCCAGCCGGAGCACCGTGATCCGAACGGTAACCTTCGGCCTCGCTGGCTCGACAACACCGAAGATGAAAACACCGAGCCCTGTGTGACGCGCAACCCGCGCGACGTCGTTCCAAACATGAACACATTCGACGGCCTCTCGTATTGGCTTATCGCTAGCTACGACTTCGCCTTCGTCGGCACCGCCTACTCGTTTGGCTGGGCTACGCACTTCGCGCCCGAGGGCGTCTATGCCAGTCTTCAAATCGGCGCTGGGATCACGGCCCCGGCAGAGCTCGCTCAACTCGGAATCGGCACAGGAATGGGCGTCATTCAGCCGCCCGAACGTCCGCTGCTCAGCGCAGCCACAGTCGAGGGACGCAGCATCTCGCTCTCGTACGACGCGGGGTTCGCCTCGGTTGGCTTCACGATCTTCGAGGAGGCGAACTTCCGTCCACACCGGGCGCTTCAGCTCGATATGGGCTTCGGGTTCTCGACGAGCGGACTCTTCCAGTTCCCGCTGGGGATCTCGCTGATGCGAGGGTTAATGGCGGTTCGCACCGCGCAGAACGAGCCAGCGTTTGTCTTCGTGCACGGCTGGGGTGACGGCTGCGCTCCGGCGGCGTCCAAGTCCAACGGGACCCCGATCGACAGCTTAGAGAGCACCCTGATGAGCTCTGCCTCCGCACCAGCGACTGACATGATGTCTGCTCTGCGTGCCCAGACCGCGGTCGCTGCGTTGCCCATGTTCCAGATGTACGCCGAAAGCGGCGCTGCGCCGGCCGAGGGAGTACCAGCGTCAAGCAACGGAGCGTGGGTCGCCGACTTTAGCGCGCGAGACGGCTCGAGCCTGTGCCGCGACTGCCCGGACATGTCGATCGACGGCGTCGTCCGCGACGCTCACTACCGACTGATGCTCGCGGGCGAAGGCGAGCAGTCGATGATGGGCGCCACCTTCGACAGCACGCTGCAAGCGCTCCGTGCCTGGCCCGATCGCGCGCGCCACTCGGTAGCGAATGAGCTGGCTCACGGCGCCATCGACGCTACCTTCGCGATCGCCATCGAGAACTCAGGCCGGCTCAACGGCACCCCCAACCGCTACATCGCGGACGAGGTGAACATCGTCCGCGGGCAAATCGGCGAGCCGTTAGACTTCGAAATCACCGCCGCCGAGATCGCCGACCTGATCGGCGCAAGTGCGGACGATGTGCAGGGCGCGACGATTTGCATGCGCTCCGACTTCTCCGGACCGCGCGCCTCAGACATCTGCGGCCGCCTAGACGGTGACCGAGTGGTGGGGACTCTGACGCTCACCGAGGTCACCTCCATCCTCTACCAAGTCGACGTCGACCTAACGACCGCAGTCAGCGACTTCGACGGCGCACCGGTCGAGCGATGGACGGTCCGCCCGCCGATGATCCAGCTCACCACAGAAGCCGGCGCTCCCGCTGCCGCTGCCATCTCCGCGCCCGGCTCCATCTGGTCCGGCGCCCCAACGACCCTCTCCGGCACGATGTTCGATGAGAACGGAATGATCGTCGAAGAGCCCGTCTCCTTCGAGTTCTTCGGTCCCGGCGACGTCTCGCTGGGCACGGTAGAGTCCGAGTTCGGCTCAGCGACCTTCCAGACCCAACCCGACTCCATCGTTCCGGTGCTTGAGTCAGCTGAGCTGGCCGATGTCACCTTCACAGACGACTCTGTCGTCGAGTCGTTGGTGCTAGGCGGAACCGGCCTCAGCGGCCACTCAACGGTTCGAGTAGACGGCGCAGATTTAGCCGAACGTGGGTACGAACTGATTTGGATCGACAGCCACACACTGGTTGCGGCGCCGACTGGAGAGGCTCCCCAGCCGCTTGAGGCGGGCGGCATCATGATTGAAGTGGTGTCCCCCGGAGACGCGCGCTCGGCCGGCGAGTTCACGCTCTAAGCAACGCCGCGTTGCGAACCCGTGTTGTCGAGGGCGAGCGCCATCAGTGCGCGCCTTAGGGGCGAGTCGGATCGCGACAACCACGGGGATATCTTTGTGATCCTCCGCGCAGCGTTCGGATAGCGGGGTTATGCGAGTCTGGTTTGAGCGTGTTAGGATCGGGGAGCTATGCCGTCTATTCGGGGCATAATCATAGGTTGTACCTGCAAGAATGAACGCCCAGCGTTGAGCATCCAAGGTCACAAGCCATATGCAACGAGAAAAACTGACCGCCATTCTGGGCAGTCTAGCCGGCATATTTGTGGTGAGTAACTGTGGCGACGAGTCGGTTGCGCTCCCCGAGCCAGAGTCTTGGTTGTCCTTCCGGCAACTGGCTACGACGGTACCGCTGTGTGAAGCCGGAGGGACCGAGGCACAGGTGGGCGTCCACATCGACTTGTCCCTCCGCTTCGGCGAAGACTCGGAGGTCACGCGGGCCGAGCTTCCCCCAGACTCGGCCGAGTTGTCGGTGGTCGGGAACAGCGCGACAGTCTTTCCGTTTCCCCATGTCTTCTGTTCGAGGTCGGCCGCTGACGGCTCGGCTTGTTCGGACCCAGACTTCGCAGGAATGGGTCTCATCTGCATTGATGGCGCCTGTGGAATCGAGGTCGGATTGACGGCTTCTGGCGGCATCGAATCGGCCACTGTGACCGGAGAGCAGACGGCAGTCATTGTCCTAATCCCTGCACTACAGGGGACTCTCGATGGCACTGTGTGTACCTCTGACGATTTCTCGGATGAGACGCGCAACCTGCAGCCAGCTCATAGCGCCGAGCCCTGGTTCGGCGCGGAGCCTACAACCGACTATTGTCTCGCGGTCTACGCGCCTTCCGGCGCTGTACGGTTCATTACGACTTCTGGCAGCAACGAGATCGAAGATTGCTTCTATCCGGCTGGGGCAATCGGGCGGTTCCGTGGCCCGCTCCCAAGCCCAACCGGCGGGCTGCTAGCCGACCTCCTCGTGCACGGTATCACCTGTGACGACGCCCCTTCCCAAGTCGCATCTGCAGTCCGTCATACTGCGACGGAGTTCGGGGCCGGAGTGCACTCGGGGGACCGCCACATCATCGTCGTAGTCAACTCTCACTTGGACACGGGGGGCTACAGGCAGTGTCCGAAGCACTGGAACTCGCCTCCACTTCAGACATCCATGTGCACGTCTCCCAGTCCTCCTCTGCTCGGGACTATCTACCGGACGAAGGGCTCGCTCAGGTTGCGTGCGCCTCAGATGCTCTGAACTCTTCCGTTGGAGGAAACGTCGGCGCAGCGGCGCACTGGCTCGCTGAGGCAATCGAGGGGTACCAAACAGGATCACTTCGATTCGAATGGCCATCCCAGCTACCGCGGGGACCGTACATTGCCGACTTCCGGTTGCGAGCGGTGGTGAACCGTGACTCCGATTCAGAGCAGCGCCGCGAGTGGGGACCGGATCGGTTCCTCGTCTTCCACGGAGGTGATTGCGAGGAAGGCACTGCGGGGTGCCTTCCCGGGTATTCCCGTGAGGAGTCCATTGTCACTGGGCAAGTTTGCCGCCCAGCCAGCCCTTAGTCCCTTCACCTACGCCGGAGGTACAACAAAGCGTCCGAGCTGACGCCGCCAGCGCGCTTGGAGGTAGGTGGTACCTGCGTTAGCGTCCGGGCACGCGCTGCCGGTGCCCTCGCGGACTCGGCGCGGCTCAACTTAGAAACGTTGTATGCATCCGTGTGAGTGCGCCCCATTCACACCTCTCGATTTACGGCGGCCATGAGCAACCTCTCACAGATTAGCGCTCGCCTAGAAGAGGCCTTCGGTCGACTGTCACGGGAATCCGCACGCCGAGTCGCGATCGACGCAGCCGAGCTCGCAGTGAAACGGAACAGGCTGGACGACGAGTTGGTCGCTTTGGCTTTGAGGGGCGTCCGTTCGGCCGAGCCGGTCTCAGACGCCGTGACCGCCGCGCTTGCGACGCTCGTCCTCGACCTCGACAGGGACTACTTCGATCGGGGTGATGCCGGAGCTCCATGCGACGTCGATTTTGCATGGGCGCGAGCCGCGGCTTCGCTCCAATTCACGGCCCTGAATCTGCCTGCTCGGGCACTCTACGAGGCGCACTTCGCGCTGAATGATACGTCTCTGCTCGAGCGGCTTGTAGATGCGGCCACTCAACGCCTCTGACTTCACCTCGTACCCGGCCACGTTGCACCTCCCGAGCTCGACTCTAGATTGACGCGAGCTGAGCGCGTTCCCACAAGTGAGGCGGAGCTGACCCTGAATACGTCAAAAGAAGCGCCAGCTGATCGTCCGTTGCCCGCGCCGACAGAAGCGTTGCGGGTGTGGAACTATGGGTCGTTAGCGTCAGCGTTGGTCCTCGCTGTGTTTGGCCTGCTCCTGGTCGAGTGGGCAAACGCCTCATTTGGTCTGTCGCACTCTTGGTACGGTGCCTTGATGGGCCTACCCGCACTCGCATCATGGACGGAGCTTCGTCGAGACGGACTCTCAATCAGACGACAGTTCCGAGTCTTCGGCGTGGCTTGGGGAGCACCCGCGTCGGTCCGGCTACCGACCCGCGCCCGGGTTGACCTGGACTGGGAAGCGTACTGGGTCGTCGAACTCTCATCGAACACGGGCCCTGGAATCATCTTGCTCGACTTCCTCCCGCTTCTCGGGCGCGCGCGGCTCGTGCAACACCTCAACCGCTTGCTCGAATCTCACCCCCAGTGTCAGGGAAGTTGCCGCCTCCTTTTTCCTAACTTCGGGGGGCATGAGATGAGGCACGGATGCAGTACTCAGATAAGTTCAAGTCGCGGATGATCGCGAAGCTCCTGGAACCGAACGCAC
>JBLHWZ010000024.1:0-33715 GCA_047629415.1 Bradymonadia bacterium
CGAAGACGGAAATGCACAACTGGGACGCAGTTGAGACCTGGGAATCCCTCCAGTTCTCGATCGCTGACCCGTTCCTCTTCGCCTACCAGTACAACTCGGAAGGCGTCGAGAACGCATCACGCTTCACTGCTTCGGCGTTCGGCGACCTCGACGAAGACTCGATCGGTTCGACCTTCGTCCGCTTCGGCTCCGTCATCGAGATGGAAGTCCGCGGTTCGGCCGGTGTCTACATCGCAAACGAGCTCGAGTAAGCGCTTCCGCGCCCTCGCACCTAAGGTCGGCCTCGTGCCGGCCTTTGGTCGTTTTTGGTCCCACGAATTTACGGTCCGAAAGGCAGTGTGGCGCTCCGTCAGACCGAGGCTGGCGTGTGGGGTATCTGCCGTCCGTGTCGACTGGCGCAATTTGGCGCCGCCGATGTCTCTGGGTGACGAAAACCGTCACCCAGAATGATGCTTGGCGGCGGGAATCCCACAGAATCACTAGGATCGAGATTTTGGCACGGCCTTCGCAAAGCCAGTTACCATGCTGGAGACCCGCTATGGTGGCGCTTCTCGTTAGCTTTTTCCTCCACGATTAGTCCCAGACAAAATCATGTTGAAGAACCGCAAAGGTTTCACCCTTATCGAGCTGATGATCGTTGTTGCGATCCTCGGAATTCTTGCCGCCGTCGCCATCCCGGCATTCCTTAAGTACATCAAGCGCGCCAAGACGTCGGAAGCGACGATGAACGTTCGTAAGTTGTACGACGGCTCGGTCACGTACTTCGCTTCGGAGCACGTCGACACCCTCGGCGACATCCTCTCCGCTCAGTTCCCAGCAGCAGCGACCCTTAAGCCGGCCGCTCTGATTGGCGCGACGAAGACGGAAATGCACAACTGGGACGCAGTTGAGACCTGGGAATCCCTCCAGTTCTCGATCGCTGACCCGTTCCTCTTCGCCTACCAGTACAACTCGGAAGGCGTCGAGAACGCATCACGCTTCACCGCTTCGGCGTTCGGCGACCTCGACGAAGACTCGATCGGTTCGACCTTCGTCCGCTTCGGCTCCGTCATCGAGATGGAAGTCCGCGGTTCGGCCGGTGTCTACATCGCGAACGAGCTCGAGTAAGCGCTTCCGCGCCCTCGCACCTAAGGTCGGCCTCGTGCCGGCCTTTGGTCGTTTTTGGCCTCCAAACGCGCTGGGATCCGTGCGGAAAGCCTGTCGTCATTCTTGACCGCGTCGACGCCAACGGCGATCGTGCAGTGACATTATGCGCTCACTTTTTCAGTACATCGTTCGCCTCCTGTTTGGAGCCTGGTTTGAGAGCTCTTCAAGGGAGCGAGCTCGGCTCGTGATCCTTGTCACGGCGATGATGACCTGCGGAATTCTCGTCGCGCTCAATAAGGTGAGCGCGCAACAGGATCGGGACGTGGAGATTCTCACGACCGAGGAGATCGCTGCGTCCGTGCCATCCGGGCAAGCGCTGACCTTGCTCGCCATGGGTCACAACGAAGCGATGGCCGACTTGCTCTGGCTCAACGCTCTCTCGTTCTATGGCCGCTACCGCATCATCAACGATGACGTCGAGTGGCTCGACCCCCACATCAACGCGATCGTCGAAGTCGATCCGAAGTTTCGGCGCGTCTACGAGTGGGCGGGTGCCGTCATCATGTATGGCGGGGTGATCAATAACGAGAGCGTGATGGCGACCAACCGCGTTCTCGAGCGCGGGGTTGAGCGTTTTCCTTACGACTGGTCGCTCCGGATGATGCTCGGGATCAACTATGTCTACGAACTGATCCCACGCACGCGCGCCGAACTGGAACTTGAGACGGAGTGGCGTCGCTACGGGACAGAACAACTTGCAGTCGGCGCCGGCTTGCCGAACGCCCCCGAAACCTTGCGGCTGGCCTCTACCTCGATGCTACGTCGTCGCGCCGGCTGGGAGCGCATCGCCCGGTCGCTAGAAGAGGTGTACTTGATGACAGCTGCGGATGAGGCTCGAACGATCCGTTCGCACATCCACTCCCATCTTCTCCAAGCAGACGGCGCGGCCTTGCTCCGGCACCGCGAAGCCATGCTTGCGCTCGACCGCAGTAGTAACTGGGGATTCGACGAGACGGACCTGACCCTCTATCTGAATCCGGAACCGCTCCTTCAATTCGAGCCGGATGAGCTCGAACCTCCCATCTTTGCGCTGACTCGATGATCCAAGGCGAAACCATACTCCTGACCGGCGGTGCCGGCTTCATTGGCACCCGACTCTGTGAGGAGCTCTGCGAGCGGAACACGCTTCGCGTTCTGGATACGTTCTCACGGAACAGCTGGGAAACCACTCGCCTGCGCGGATTCGACAATGTTGAGCTCATCCGCGGCGATGTTCGGAAACTTGAAGACATGAAGCGCGCCGCGGAGGGTGTCACTCGAATCGTTCACCTCGCATCGATCGCTGGGGTTGGCACCGTGCTTAACAACCCGGCGTTAACCATGGACGTCGCGCTGACCGGTACGAAGAACGCGTTGGAGGTTGGCCGTGAGAACGGGTGTCAACGCGTCGTCACCTTCTCCACCTCAGAGGTTTTTGGTCGATTCGCTTGGGACGTTAAAGAGTCGGACGTCACGCCGATCGGTGCCGTGGGCGAACCGCGTTGGACCTACGCCTGCGCCAAGATTGCGACAGAGCATTTGGCCAACGCTTACTTCCGAGAGTTTGATCTTCCGACCGTCTCGCTGCGTCCGTTCAACGTGTACGGACCGGGGCAAGTCGGCGAGGGCGCGATTCATAACTTCATCAGGAAGGTCGTCTCCGGCGAGGCGATTACCGTGAACAACGATGGGCGCCAGATTCGGTCATGGTGCTATGTCGATGACATGGTGGAAGGAACCCTCCGAGCGCTCGAGTCCGACTCGGCGCCCGGTGAGTCGTTCAACATTGGGAACCCCGCTGCGACCATCACCGTGCTTCGGCTCGCGGAATTGGTCGCGCGAATCGCAGGTGTGGAGCCGAAGATCGAGTTCGTACGTAAAGACTACCCCGACGTCGAAACCCGCGTTCCGAACGCCGACAAAGCGAGGAATCTACTGGGTTTTGAGGCGAAGGTCGGGCTCGAAGAGGGCTTGGCACGCACGGTCGCTTGGTACCGGGAGAACGCATGATCACCCTCTGTGCGCCGCGCTTTGGCGACATCGATCGCGCCCGAGTTGAGCAGGTGCTGCAGAGCGGCATGCTGGTCCAGGGGGCGATGGTCGCCGAGCTCGAACGCGCCCTCGAGGGTTCTCTCGGCACGCCAGCGGTCGCCTGTCAAAGTGGGACCGCCGCGCTGCACATTGCATTGCAGGTGCTCGGCATTGGCCCCGGCGACGAGGTCGTCGTCCCGGCTTTCACTTGGCCGTCAGCCGCGCATGCGGTCGTGAACGTTGGGGCCAAGCCACGCTTCGTCGACATCGACGCCGACACGCTAAACCTCGACCCGGACGCGCTCGAAGCGGTCATCACCCCGAAGACAAAGGCGCTGCTGCCGATTCATCAATTCGGCATTCCAGCGCCAATGCGCGCGGTGATGCGTGTTGCCAACACGCACGGGCTTCGCGTCATCGAAGACGCGGCCTGCGCTATCGGCTCGGTCTGTGAAGACGGACTGGCCGGTACGATCGGCGATGTGGGCTGCTTCAGTTTCCACCCGCGCAAGGTCGTGACGACTGGTGAGGGTGGGGCTGTTGTCAGCAACGATCCAGCTCTTATCGATGGGCTGAGAATCTGGAGGAATCACGGACAGGATCCCTCTCTGGGCCTGGAGCGCTTTGTGGCATGCGGCGTCAACTATCGAATGCCCGAGCTCTCTGCAGCCATCGGAATTGCGCAAGTGGACCGACTCGACGCGATCCTAGAACACCGACGCAGACTGGGTCGGCGGTATATCGATGGTCTGGCCGGAATCAGCGGCGTCTCGGTTCCTGGCGGCGTGCAGTCTGAAGGGAACAACTTTCAGTCGTTCGTCGTCGACGTCGACGCGGAGCGCAGAGATCGGTTCATGACGAAATTACTTGCGGCCGGTGTGCAGAACACCATCGGCACCTACGCTGTCGCGGAACAACCGGTCTGGCGGGACCGGGGTGTTGTCGCTGATGCGTTCCCGAATGCGAGCGCCGCGATGCGCC
Organism: Bradymonadia bacterium; assembly: GCA_047629415.1. Taxonomy (GTDB): domain Bacteria; phylum Myxococcota_A; class Bradymonadia; order REDH01; family REDH01; genus CBDUJZ01. The sequence continues at coordinate 4,138 of JBLHWZ010000024.1, forward strand.
GCCTGGTGACGTTGCCCTTGCATGAGGGCATGAATGAGGCTGCCGTCGACACGGTCGTCGAAGCTGTCCGTCACATCGCTGAGGACTCCTAGGTATGGCGATAATCTCCTTAAAAGGACTGCAGAAGTCCTTTCGAATCGGCTTCTTCATGAAAGAGGTGGTCGCAGTCCGCGACTCGACCTTCGACGTGATGGAAGGCGAGGCCTTTGGCATCGTAGGTGCCAACGGTGCAGGTAAAACCACGACCATCAAGATGTTGATGGGCCTCATCCGACCGGATGCGGGTAGCGCTACGATCGACGGAATCTCAATCCGCGAGCGGGAAGCGCGCGCTCGGGTGGCGTATCTGCCCGAGACCCCCAACTTTTATGACTACTTAAAGCCCGCTGAGCTGCTCGATTACTTCGGCGATCTCTACGGGATGGACCGCTCGGAGAAGAAGAAGCGGATTCCGCTACTGATAGAACGAGTCGGGTTGACCGCCGCGGTCGATAAGCCGCTCCGGAAGTTCTCTAAGGGCATGTTGCAGCGAATCGGACTGGCGCAGGCTCTGCTACCAGACTCGCGGATCATTATCCTCGACGAGCCGCAGTCTGGTCTCGACCCGCTGGGTCGCAAGGACGTCCGCGACCTCATTCTTGAGGAGAAGGGCAAAGGAAAAACGATCATGATGTGCAGCCACGTTCTGCATGATGTCGAGTCGGTATGCGATCGCATCGCGATCCTCCACGCTGGGCGTGTCACTCGCGTCGGCGACCTAGCGACGCTCCTCAAGAGCGTCAGCTCGAGTATCGAAGTCGGTATTCGGCTCGATGATGCGGAAGCGCTCGGTCAAATGACGACCATTGGCGGAGAGTTCGTCGAACGTACGGATGGTACCAAGATGTTCACGGTCTCGGATTCGGCCAAGTCAAACGAGTTGGTGAAGCGCACGCTCGATGCTGGCGGCATCATCGAACAGGTCATCCCACACCGCGGGAGCCTAGAAGATCTGTTCACCCAAGAAGCGCTGCGAACTGACTCTCCGGAGGACGACCGATGAGACAATTTTTGGCCATCGCTTTGTCGACGTTCCGGGAGGCGGTCCGGAACAAAATCCTCTATTCGATTCTGGTCTTTGCCATCGCGCTCATCGCATTGGCGCTGGGCATCGGAGCGGCATCGCTCTCGCAGAACGAGCGCATCCTGAAGGACGTCGGTCTCTTCGCGATGCACTTCTTCTCCAACATCATCGCGGTCTTCATGGGCGTGACGATGGTCTTCCAGGAGTTGCAGCGGAAGACGATCTACAACGTACTGTCGAAACCGGTTTCCCGATTCACGTACTTCTTCGGGAAGTACACAGGAATGGCGGCTGTACTAGCGGTCCAACTCGTCGTGATGACCGTCGCGCTGATCTTTATCATGAAGGTTCGGGCGGACCTGGTGCCGATAGAGTTCTTCTATGCTGCGTGGCTAGCATATGTTGAGTGCCTGCTGATTCTCGGCTTCGCGCTCTTCTTCTCGTCGTTCTCGACGCCTTACGTGTCGGGCTTTCTGACACTCGGTGTTTGGAGCGTCGGCGGCCTGCTGCAAAACCTCGCGCTGCATCATCAGGACATGGATCTGGGCTTCAGTCGCGCGCTGGCCGGATTCTTCGTAGCGGTCTCTCCCGACCTCAGCTTCTTTAATCTAGCCACACAATTGGCCTACTCAGTGCCGGTCGACGGTGCCTACGTGCTACACGCCTCATTCTATGGGCTTTCGTACACGGCGTTGCTGCTGTTGGCGGGGTCTGCGATCTTCGCGAGGCGCGACTTCATATGAGCAACGGAGGCGTCACCCCCGGCGCCGTGGTGCGCGCCTGCGCCGCACTGGTCCTCTTCGGTCTGGCTCTGCTCTACGTCCGCGCGGCGACGGAGTCGCGTCACGAATACAGCCTCGGGGAGGCCGCCGAGACGGGTGACGACTGGGAGTCAGCGGTGCTGCACTACCGGCACTCCGTTCAGTGGCATGCGCCTGGCCTCGGACGGTCGGCCGAAGCGTTCACAGCGTTGGTCCGAATCGGGGATGCGAGAAGCGCGGAGGGGAACATCAGCGCAGCGTTGGTTTCGTACCGTAGCGCCCGCTTTTCAGCGATGGCGACCCGTCATTTGACGACCCCGTTCTCCGACGATCTCCCCGCGCTTCATGGCAAGATCGCGGCACTGATGGCCCAGCAGACTGGAGGCGGGGTCGAGGCCGCTGAAGGGTATGCGGCTGAGCTCGACAGCTACGAGGATCGCCGCCCAAACCCGGTGCTCTCGCTCTGCGCTTGCGCCGGTTTCTTTGGCTGGCTAGCCGCGCTCTCGATGCTCGCGTGGCGTGGCTTCAGTTCTGAGGGCTCGGTTAACGGCAAACCGTTCCGCTGGTGGTTCGGAGTATCGATGCTCTGCCTCATCGTCTGGCTTGTCAGCGTGCGATACGCCTGATGGGACAACGGACCCACGCGAGCAAGTACGTTTGGCCGTTAGCGCTCGGTGCAATAGCGGCCGTGTACTTGGCGACCTCTGCCCGCTTCGTATTGGGAGGCGATAACGGCGAGTTTGCGACGATGTTTGCCACCGGGGGTGTGCCGCACCCATCGGGGTATCCAGCTTTTGCGGTCTACCTGCGGTTGATGTCGTGGATGCCCGGGGTATCGCCGGCGCATGGCGCAGCGATCTCGACGGCGATCTTGGGAATCGCAGCCGTGGTGATGGTGCGTGCAGCTTGTCGGGCGTGGGGCGCCTCCCTTCAGTCGAGCACGTTGGCCGCTGTGACGTTCGGTCTCTCTCCCCTCATGTGGAAGCTCAGTACGCACGCTGAGGTCTTTGCGCTTCACGCACTATTGGCGGCATCGATTCTTCGTGTGACGGGTCCATCGGCACGTCTGTCGCTGTCTCGACGAGCCTTGCTCCTGGGGCTGCTCGCTGGCCTCGGACTAGCTAACAACCACTCGTTGGTGACGATCGCACCATTGGGGTTCTACGGAGCATATCGCGTGCTGATCGAATCGCCCCAGCGGTTGCGCGCGCTGGGACTCGCGCTCGGCGGTATGTGTCTTGGTCTGTCACCGTATCTCTACCTAGTTCTTGTCGCGCGCTCAGGTGCGGACGTCCTCGTTTGGGGGGATACCTCCACCGCGTCTGGGCTGCTGCACCACTTCCTGCGTGCGGACTACGGCACGACACAGCTCGCGATTTCAGAGGAGAGCAGCTCGGCTTTGGCTCATATCTCCCGCCTGTTGGTCGAGCTTGCGAAGAATCTGAGCTACGTCCCGGTCGTCTTCATTGTGATCGGCGTCGCGACGCTCTTCGGGGCTCGACGCTCGCGTCCGAACCCCGGACTCGGCCTCGCTTCGGCCTCGGTGAAGGCCCCGCGTCTGCACGAGAGCACCGTTCGTGAAGACACACGGCCGTCCACGACCTCGGTAGGTCGTCGTCCGGCGTTACCAATGGGGCACGGCGTTGCTTGGCTTCTTACGTGGATTTGCGTCGGCCCTCTGTTCATTGGGATGTTTAACCTCCCGCTCGAAGGGCTCGCCACGATCGTCGTCGAACGCTTCTATCTCCTCCCAATGGTCCTTCTGTGCGTCCCGCTCGCTCGCGGGATCGACCGTGTTCTAGAAGGGCAACTTCGCGCGGTAGAGGTGTACTCTCCGGTCTGCATAGGGCTGCTCTCGCTCTTCATAGTGACCGGCCTGGACCACGTGCGCGACCATCACCGGGGAGACGTCGAATCGTACCTGCTTAACTCGCTCAACACGGTGGAGCCTGACAGCGTCATTCTGGGTACGGGAGACCACCGAATCTACGGCTTTCACTACGTGCAGCGCGTCCTCCACCAGCGTGAAGATGTTACCTATATCGACCCATTGCTGCTCAACTACCAATGGTATCGCAGCCAGATTGAGGAGCTCCTTGGAATGGAGTTGGTCGGGATCTCCGAGGGCAGCGTGAACTCGGTTGAGCTCGCTGAGGGACTCTATCAAGCCGGGCGGAGTATCTACCTGACCAACCGATTCTCGAACGCTATCGTTCAGGGCGCGCCCAACTATCCGATCGGTACGCTGATTCGAATTGGTGCTCCACCGTCTCCGGCCCGGCTTGAGGCGATGAACGTGAGCGTTGCCGCGAACTACCGTTATCCTTCGGGGGAGGCGACGGACCCGGATGGCTGGGCGGCATCGGTCAACGCAGAATACACCCGACCCTGGCGCGTCCTCGCTCAAGCCTATGAGAGCATGGGCGACTTTGAAGCGGCCGAGCGCTGCCGAAATCACGGCGTGATCATCCCGAGTATTCCATGATGGAAGTTCCACTTCTGAGCCTGAAGAAGCTCTACGCCGAGCAGCGTGACGAAATCAACGCAGCCATCGCGCGTGTCGTCGAGTCTCAAGTGTTCATCCAAGGGCCGGAAGTCCTCGGGCTGGAGTCCGAAGTGGAGGCATTTCTCGGCGGCGGTGCGCACGCGATCGGCTGCGGTTCAGGCAGCGACGCGATCGTTTTGGCGTTAAAGGCGCTGGGAGTTGGCCCAGGAGACGAGGTAATAACGCCCGTTCATTCGTTCACCTCCACCGCGACATCCGTGGACATCGTCGGTGCGACGCCCGTCTTCGTCGACGTCGAGGAACATTCGCTTAACCTCGACCCTCGGCTGCTCGCCGCCGCGCTGACGGACGCAACCAAGGCCGTTGTGGCGGTACACCTCTTTGGCCGCTGCGCCGATGTTCACGCCGTGCGTCGGGAGTTGGATTCGGCAGGCCGACAAGACGTCTTGATCATTGAGGACGCGGCCCAGTCGTTGGGCGCTCGACTACGAGGCGAGGCTGCCTGCACGATCGGCGCGCTCGCGACCACGTCGTTTTTCCCGACAAAGAACCTCGGCGCATTCGGTGATGGTGGGATGTGTTTCGCGAAATCGGAGGTTCACGCTAGCGACCTGCGCGCGCTGAGGGCTCACGGTGCGCGCGAGAAGTACAAGGCGGAGATGATCGGTTTCAACTCCCGTCTCGACTCTCTGCAAGCCGCCGTGCTCCGGGTGAAACTGCCAGCGCTGGACAGGTGGAGCGCGTCTAGACGGCGAAGCGCAGCGCGCTACCACGAACTCTTTGGGTCGGCTGGTCTGCAGGGTTTCGTGACGTGTCCCCCAGCCCACGACGATGAGTTCGAGCACATCTATAATCAGTTCAACCTGAGGGTGAGTCGTCGAGACGAACTGCAGGCGTTTCTTCAGTCGAAAGGCGTGGGGACGGCGGTGTATTACCCGAGGACTCTCGCTCAGCAGCCGTGCTACTCGGGCCGAGGCTTCGATGATGTCCAGTTTCCGATCGCGACAGCAGCAGCGGCAGATTCTCTTGCGATTCCGGTCGCGCCGGGAACCTCGGCCGAGGCCCAGCACTATGTCGTGGCGCAGATCGCCGCTTTCTACGGCGTCTGACGCCGGCGCGCGGCCAAGCTCTCTACGGCAGCTGACGCCCGCGCGCGGCGAACTCGACGCCGGGTCGAGCGGCGTCCCCGCCGACCAGGATTTTGCCAAGCTCAATCGCTCCGAACTCTGGTCGCATCTGCTCGTTCGCGAATTGTAGCGCGAACTCGGGGACGCCGCTCAATATCTCGGAGGCGTCGGGAAGGCCGAGCAAGACTGCGTACTCGCGGGTCCCGCCCGACGAGGGTAGGTCGATCTCGAATTCGAGGTTCGTGGTGACGCCTGGTCCCCATGTTCGTGGATCCAAATCCGCCACGAATGTGCGCAGCGTGTTGCCGTGGTCGACGAGCCAAACGGTCACCCAGCGCGGGTTCCGAAGTGGGCCGAAGCCTACGTTACGAATGCTCACATTTAGCGTCGCCGTCGCTCCAGGGGCGGCCCACTCGTTAAGGGAGTACCGCTCGACTTGCAGTCGGTGTCCTAGCCGGCGGCTGATCTCCTCGTAGCAGCCACCGTTCTGCCATCCGGCGAGCACGTTGGGGTGCCACGAAGAGCTTAGATAGGAGAATCTGAACAACTCGAGTTCGGCGAGCGCGCTGGCGCACTCGGAGCGCGGAGGGTTAGCCGAGCATGTTTCGCCACCGACCGGCACATGGGCGCTCTCATCGGCGACGTAGTTCATCCACTCTGAGACTGGACTCGCGTAGGTGCCGGAGTCCGAATCGGAGGCGAGAAAGCAGTCGTTGTGGTGGCCAACTCGAGCGAGCGGGCTACCGTCAAACGCATCGGTTGGGAGCAGCGGGCCCGCGAAGATCTCTTGCTTGAACATGGGTGTTCGGACGGAGACTGAGCGATCCGTTGGTAGCGCAGCGAGAAGTGCCTCCAGAATCGCGCGGCGTGGCTCGGGCGTATCAAGTGCGTTGGAGGAGGAGTGCCACTCTCCCCACGCGCCAATGAAGCCGGCCTCTAGGACAAAGACGACGTCGGAGTGGGCCTCCAAGACAGGCGCGAGCTGCGAAATGTGCATCAGAACCTGCTCCAGCGGTGCATCGATTCCGGCTTCAGTGGCGTCGTAGCGGAATCGGAGGACGACCTTTAGACCGGCGTCGCGAACGTTCAGCAGCCCTGAACTCAAACGCCGAAGAAACTCGTCCGAGATGGGAGCTTCACGGAACTCACCAATGTTCACGCCGGCCCACGCCAGGGTGCGCCCATCGTTTCGGTAGGCACGCAGCGCCGGGACTTCGTCATCAAGGAGATTGATGGACTCGATCCAGCCGCGCTCCGGATCAACGAGCGGTCGGTCGTGGGGGCTCAGCGTCAGCGTCTGCAGCGGTCCCAGGATGGCAGGTCCGAGGTCAGCTTCTGGCCCGCCGTCAGCGTCGGAGGCTGCGCCGGAATCCGCCTCGACCGGACCGGTATCAGCGCCCGATATATCGTCGTTCTGCGTGTCCTCCGTTGCGTGACCGAACGTGTCTCTCGGCGATCCGTCGTCTGCAACGTCACTCACATCCGCGCCCACAGCATCCGAGCTAAAGGCCCCGTTTACGTCGAACTCCTGCTGAACGTCGGCACCAGATGGCCGGGCGGGCTGACCACATCCTGCAAGTGTGAGCGCTGCAAGGGCTGCAAGCCACGTGGCGGAGACCATCCTTGTGCTCATTTGCGGTACTTCGGAGTGAGAAGGCTGAGTCGCGGGCGACAACCGAGAGGAGTCTGACGAACTACTGGTACGGCCGCAAGCCGACAGTCCTCCTTGCCACGTTGCCTGCTCGGTCGTATTGGCGCGACGTCACACAGCACCGAGAGAGAGACAATGGCAGACGAGTTTGAAATCAAGGCAATGGTCATCGACGCATGCTCGGGTGTTAACGACCCAAGCACCGGCGAGTCAGTGTTGGACGCGCACATCCTCGAAGACATCGAGGTCGCGGGTTCGATCGTAACGATTTCGCTGAAGTTCCCTGACAAGTACGATCGGAATCACCGGTGGGAAGTCGAGGATGCGGTGACCGACGCTGTTCAAGCTCTTGAGGATGTTACGGAGGCCAAGGTCTCGTCGTTCACTGAGAGCTACGATCCGGCCAAGGAAGTTGCGAAGGCGGAGGCTGTTGAAGAGGCGCCAGCGGAAGATAAGGCCGGAGTACCTCCGGAAGCGGCGGCGGCCGCACCCTCGTCTCAATCTGTGAAGCCTGCTGCGCTGCAGGGTGTCGGTCGAGTCATCGCCGTCGCATCCGGAAAGGGCGGCGTGGGCAAGTCGACGGTCTCGGTGAACTTGGCGCTTTCTCTGAAGCGCCTCGGCTTCACGGTTGGCCTGCTCGATATCGACGTTTACGGCCCAAGCCTGCCGACGCTGCTCGGCATCAGCGACCGTCCGAGCGTTGAGGACAAGCGCATCATCCCGCTGGAAGCAGAGGGCATGAAGCTTATGTCGCTCGGGTTCTTGATGGATGAGGACACGCCGGTGATCTGGCGCGGACCAATCGTCACGGGAATCATCCGCCAGTTCCTTCAGGACGTTGATTGGCAGGGCGTGGATTACCTGATTGTGGACTTGCCGCCCGGCACGGGCGACGCACAGCTGAGCCTCGCGCAAACGGTGCCGGTCGACGGTGCGATCATCGTAACGACGCCGAGCGACTTGGCGTTGGTGGACGCAGCGCGTGGCCTTCGCATGTTCGAAACGTTGAACGTCGACGTCATGGGTATCGTTGAGAATATGGCGTACTTCGACTGGCCGGGCGCCCCGGCTGTTGAGGCTGCGTTGGCAGATGTCCCCGACGGCGCGGCAAAGGACGCGATCGCGGCGGCATTGGCCGAGCATGGGAAGATGCACATCTTCGGATCCGGCGGTGGAAGGCGTGAAGCGACCCGTCTTGAGACCTCGTTCCTCGGCGAGATTCCGCTCGACGGCGCGGTGCGTGCAGGCGGCGACTCTGGGCGTCCGATCGTGATCGGCGACCCCGAGAGTGGCGTGACGAAGGCGTTCCTTGAGTTGGCCCAGAAGGTGACGGAACTGAAGCCTCTGGACTCGGACGACAAGGCCCCGAAGAAGGGCATGTTCTCCTTCCTGAAGAGCTAGCCAAGCTGGCATCGGCTTCGCATCAATCTTAGGGACATGTTAAACTGAGAGCCGGCTTCACCGGCTCCTTTCACTTACTGTCACTTGGATAGTTCCATGTCGGATGCATCGCTCCTGTCGGCCCTTGGCTCCCTTCAGAACGTTGAAGAATACCGGGAGCTGCACTGGGAGGGGTCATTCGAGGACTACTTGAACCTCGTACGCGAGGACCCTCGGGTCGCGCGTACTGCGTACAAGCGTCTGTACGACATGATCATCTCGCACGGTCGTACCGAGTACATCGACAACAAGAAGAAGATCGTCCGATACGACTTCTTCAGTGACGAGAAAAACGGTGGCCGAGACGCAGTGTTCGGGCTCGACATCGCGCTAATGCGCCTAGTGGCTGTGATCCGATCCGCGGCTGAGGAGCTTGGGGCAGAGAAGCGCATTGTGCTCCTGCATGGCCCGGTCGGCTCCGCTAAGTCGACGATCGCGCGACTGCTGAAGCGGGGCATTGAGCAGTACTCTCGGACCGACGACGGGCGTATGTACACGTTCGAGTGGGTGCTCCCTGAGGAGCTGCGCCATATCTCGGGCGGCGACGAAGTGTTCCCGAGTCCGATGCACGAGGAGCCGCTCAAGCTCATTCCTGAAGAGTGGCGCCAGACCGGCTTCAAAAAGCTGAAGCTGGACGACAACCCCCACGTGACCAAGATCCGCGGCGACCTGGACCCAGCGTCGCGCTTCATCTTCAAAGAGCTGATGGCGCACTACGCCGGTGACTGGATGAAGGTGATGAGTCACATTCGGGTCCGCCGGCTGCTGCTCTCTGAGAAGGACCGGAAGGGCATCGGGACGTTCCAGCCGAAGGACGAAAAGAATCAGGATTCGACGGAACTCACCGGCGATATCAACTACCGCAAGATCGCGGTGTTTGGTTCCGACTCCGACCCGCGCGCGTTCAACTTCGACGGCGAGTTCAACGTCGCGAACCGTGGAATCATCGAGTTCATCGAGATTCTGAAGCTGGACGTCGCGTTCCTCTATGACCTGCTCGGTGCAACCCAAGAGAGGAAGATCAAGCCGAAGAAGTTCGCGCAAACGGACATTGATGAAGTCATCATCGGGCACACAAACGAGCCCGAATACCGCAAGCTTCTTAACAACGAGTTCATGGAAGCGCTGCGCGACCGGACGATCAAAATTGATATCCCGTACATCACGAAATACCATGAGGAGATCAAGATCTACGCGAAGCAGTACACGGAGGAGCGTGTCGGCCGTCACGTCGCACCCCACACGCTGGAGATGGCGGCGATGTGGTCGGTTCTGACCCGTTTAGAAGAGCCGAAGAAGTACGACCTGACGTTGATGCAGAAGCTGAAACTCTACGATGGAAAGACCGTCACGGGTTACACGCAGGAAAACGTGAAGGAACTCCGTAAGGAGTCGACAAATGAAGGCATGTTTGGAATCTCGCCTCGCTACGTGCAGGACAAGATCTCGAACGCGCTCGTGTCGGAGAAAGGGGCGGGCATGATCAACCCCTTCATCCTTCTCAACGAGCTGGCGAGCGGCTTGAAGGGACACTCGCTCATCACGAACGCGGGGGAGCGCAAGCGGTACAAAACTCTGCTGGCAGAGGTTCGCCGAGAGTACGAAGACATCGTCAAAGATGAAGTCCGTCGCTGTATCTCGGCCGACGAAGACGCCATCGGCAAGCTCTGCTCGAACTACATCGACAACATCAAGTCGTACACGCAGGGAGAGAAGGTCCGAAACAAGTACACCGGCCAGTACGAGGAGGCTGACGAGCGCCTCATGCGGTCTATTGAGGAGAAGATAGAGATCCCGGAGAGCCGAAAAGACGACTTCCGACGCGAGATCATGAACTACATCGGCGCGTTGGCGATCGAGGGCAAACGGTTCGACTACCAAACGAACGATCGCCTGAGGAAGGCCCTCGAGATGAAGTTGTTTGAAGCACAGAAGGACACGATCAAGCTCACGAGCTTGGTGTCGAACGTGGTCGATAAAGCGACGCAGGCGAAGATCGACATCGTCAAAGAGCGCATGATTCGGAACTACGGCTACAACGACGAGTCGGCGACCGATGTGCTCAACTTCGTGGCTTCCATCTTTGCGCGAGGCGACAGCAAAGAGTCCTCCTAACCCGGAACCGTTACGTGAGAATCCAACAGGACCACAGCCGGTTCCGTGAGATCGTCCGAGGCCGCATCAAACGCGACCTGCGGAAGTACATGTCGAACAACGACTTGATCGGTCGCCAGGGTGGTAAGACCGTCAAGATCCCGATCAGTCGCATCGACATCCCGAGGTTCCGGCTTGGCTCGTCCGAGGGTGGAGAGGGAGTCGGGCAAGGGCAGGGTGAGGTCGGCGACGGCATTGGTCAGGGCGACCCGCAGAAGGGTGATGGGCCCGGGGAGGCTGGCCAGGATGAGGGCGCCAAGGAACTCGAAATGGAGGTGACGCTCGAGGAACTGGCCGAGCTCATGGGCGAGGAGCTGGAGCTGCCGAGGATTGAGCCGAAGGGTTCGAAGAACATCTCGACGACGAGCGTGAAGTACTCAGGAGTCCGTCAAGTGGGTCCTGAGTCGCTAAAGACTTTCAAACGCACCTACAAGGAAGCGCTGAAGCGGATGATTGCCAGCGGGGAGTACAATCCGGAGAATCCTGTGATCGTTCCTCGTCGCGAGGATCACCGCTACCGGTCATGGTCGGAACAGGAGGAGCCCGCCACGCAGGCCGTGATCATCTACATGATGGATGTCTCAGGCTCGATGGGAGAGGAGCAGAAGGAGATCGTTCGCATGGAGTCATTCTGGCTCGATACGTGGCTCCGCGTTCAGTACAAAGGCATCGAGTCCCGTTACATCATTCACGACTCGACGGCGCGTGAGGTCGACCGTGACACGTTCTTCCGGACACGTGAGAGCGGCGGGACGATGATCTCCAGCGCCTATCGGGTCTGCTTAGACATCATGGAAGCGGACTATCCGCCGAGCGAATGGAACATCTACCCGTTCCATTTCTCGGATGGAGACAACTGGTCCCTGGATGACACGAAAGAGTGTTTGAGATTGCTTAGAGAGGAGATCATCCCTCGCTCAAACATGTTCAGCTATGGGCAGGTCGATAGCCCCTATGGCTCCGGCCAGTTCCTTAAGGACCTTCAGGAGAACTATGGGAGCGAAGAGAAGGTCGCCCTCAGCGAGATCAAGAACCGCGATATGATCTACGACAGCATCAAGGACTTCCTCGGGAAAGGGCTATGACGCTCACGCAGGAACTCTGGGATATCAAGGAACAGATCCACGGCTATGCGGTCGACTATGGGTTGGACCTCTTTGAGACGAACTTTGAGGTTGTAGACTACGATCGGCTCAACGAGATCGCGGCCTTCGGGGGCTTCCCCACCCGCTATCCGCACTGGCGGTTCGGCATGGAGTACGAGCAGCTCTCGAAGAGCTATGAGTATGGCCTGTCGAAGATCTACGAAATGGTCATCAATACGGACCCTGCCTACGCCTATCTGCTCGAAGGCAATCGCATAGTAGATCAGAAGACGGTCATCGCGCATGTCTACGGACACGTCGATTTCTTCAAAAATAACTACTACTTCTCGAAGACCAATCGAAAGATGGTCGACCAGATGGCGAATCATTCGACGAGAGTGCGTCGGCTGATCGACAGGCTGGGAATCGAGAAGGTCGAAGCCTTCATCGACACGTGTTTGAGTATCGATAATCTGATCGACTACCAATCACAGTTCATCGAGCGTCCGCAGGGAACCGCGCTTGAGGACATGCCGGAAGAACGGGCACTTGAGGTCTCGCGTTTGCAGAGCGGGCCGTCCTATATGGAGAGCTTCATCAACCCGCCGGCGGAGATGGAACGTCGTCGCGCCAAACAAGCGAGGGAACTCGAAGAAGCCAAAACGCGTTTCCCGCAGAGGCCACAACGCGATGTTCTCCTCTTCTTAATGGAGCACGCGCCACTTGATGGCTGGGAAGTTGAGGTCCTCAACATCATTCGTGAGGAGGCCTACTACTTCGCGCCGCAAGGCATGACGAAGATCATGAACGAAGGCTGGGCCTCGCTCTGGCACGCGCGCATCCTGACGCAGAAGGCGTTGAAGGATAGCGAAATCATCGACTTTTGCGATGCGCACTCAGGAATCACCGCAACGCGCCCAGGGAGTCTCAATCCCTACAAGCTGGGCATTGAGCTCTGGCGAGACATCGAAGAGCGCTGGAACCGCGGCATGTTTGGCTCGGAGTGGGACAACTGTGACTCGCTCCGAGAGCGCGAAGGCTGGAACAAAGAAGTCGGGCTCGGCAACGACAAGATCTTTCAGGTCCGCAAGCTCTACAACGACATCACATTTCTCGATGAGTTCCTGACAGAGGACTTTGTCGAGCGCCAGCGCATGTACACGTTCGGGTACAATGCGAAGAAAGCGCAGTGGGAAATCTCCAGCCGGGAATTTCAGGACATTAAAACCAAGTTGCTGGACTCACTGACCAATTTTGGTCAGCCCGTAATCCAGGTTCATGATGCGAACTTCCGGAACCGGTCCGAGCTGCTGCTCCGTCACCAGTATCTTGGTACCCCTCTGCGACTAGACTACGTCAACGAGGTATTGGTGAATCTCCACCGTATCTGGAAACGTCCCGTATATTTGGAAGTGCTTGTTGATGACCAGACCCACCTGGTCGGTTTCGACGGCACGGACCATTCTGACCAGGCCTGGGAGCCTACAAAGGAGGATTGATGCAGGCAGCCCCCGCCACCGCGTCGCACGACTCGAACGCCGCACTAAAAAAACTCGTCGACAACATCGACACCGTCTTCCGCGGCAAGCCGGATGTCGTTCGCCTCGCGGCGACGTGTCTGCTCGCTGGGGGTCACCTCTTGGTTGAGGACGTACCTGGAGTCGGTAAGACCCTGCTCGCGCGGGCCCTCGCGGTCTCCGTCGGCCTGGATTTCTCTCGAATTCAATTCACTTCGGACTTGTTGCCCGCCGACATCATTGGAGTGAACGTGTTCGACCAGAACACGAGCGAGTTCCTGCTTAAACCGGGCCCGATCTTCTCGAATATCGTGCTCGCAGACGAGATCAATCGTACCGCGCCGCGAACGCAGTCCGCGTTGCTCGAGGCGATGTCCGAGCGGCAGGTCTCGATCGACGATAAGACTCACGTTCTGCCGTCGCCATTCTTGGTAATCGCGACCCAGAACCCACTGGAATCACACGGTACCTACCCCCTACCGGAGTCTCAGCTGGACCGGTTTCTGATGCGGATATCGGTTGGGTATCCGGCACGTGATGTCGAACGTGAGATTCTCGTGAATCGCACCGGCACGGAGCCAATCGATATGCTCAAGTCGGTTTTGGGAGCCGGCGAGGTCGAGGCTCTGCAGGCCGCGGTAGATGAGGTTCGTTTCGACGATTCACTCGCCGACTACATTATGGATATCGTCGAAGCGACGCGTTCAACGGCTCGTCTAGCCATCGGCGTGTCAACTCGAGGCGCCCTTGCCCTGGTGCGCGCGTGCCGCGCCTACGCCCTCGTCTGCGGCCGAAGCTACGTGCTTCCCGATGACGTCAAGGCCATGGCCGTGCCCGTACTAAGCCATCGCGTCTCTCTCGGCGCTGGCGAGCAAGTAGTGGGCTCCTCCCGCAGGGCCGCTGAGACCTTGCTCAGAGAGATGGTCGCCCAAATCGAAGTGCCCGTCTAACGGGCTTGGCTCCGGACGCGAGCTAGGGCGTGTACCAAATCGGTGACGTCCAAGCTCGCTCCTGAATCGTCGTCTCAAACCGGTCGTCGCAGCAGCTCCCCCAGTCGGGAGTCACGGTATCTCGGTCGTCGCAATCGACCCCCGCAGCAACACATTGATGCGTCGTCCATCGGCACGTCGGGATTTCGATGACGCGGGCGTAGTAGGTCGCGCGCTGCGAGGCGTCGAAGTCTGGATCCGTCCAAACCGAGCAGAGTGAGGCGAAACCCTCATCCATTGGCTCGCACGTGTTCAAGTCCACGCCCGGTTCGGTACCGGCCGTGGAGTCGCCTCCAACGTCGTAGACCTCCACCCGGTACTCGCCGCCTTCAAGCCAGCCCTTCACTATTTGAATGCGCTGGAGCGGCGTCGACGGTTCCCCAATCGAGCCGTTGGTCGCTCCGGGGTCCGCGAGCGCGGAGAGGAGGAACACCGGGGCTTCGTCTGAGGCTGGAGCGGAGAGCGTGCCGCCCATCGGCACACCGTCTCGGTAGCCTACCGCAACAAGGTTCGGGTCGTCGCAGAGGGCTTCGGGATAGTCCCATCCTCCGAAGAAGCGTACCGTCAGCCTTGGGCCCGAGGTACCATAGGTCTCGCGTCGTCGCAGAGCGTCGAAGATGGACCCGCGTGAGTTCTCTTCTGCCCAGACGACGGCGAGGCCACCTGGGTTGAACGCGACGCTGTCTGGCAGCCCCACAGGTAGTTCATCACGGTTGCCTTGGCCGGCGCCCCCATGACCAGGGAAGGCGGCTTCTGCGACCAGACCAGGCGCGGCGATGTGTGTGTCGCTGCTACCGATGAATCCGTACTCGAACGGGTTCACTCCCAGCGACTCAGCCAGCTGCATTCCGACGCCGAGCGCATCGCGGATAAAGTCGTTCGGGTTCACCTCAACGTTGAGGTCGAGGTTGGCGGTCGCGAGGCTGTTGTAGGGCATTTTCTCGAACCCGCAGAGCTCGTCTGCGACCGGGCTACCCGGCCAACATTCGGAGTCTCCCTTGTGCTGGAAGACCTCGATGAGAGGTTCCAACTCAATCCGCAGCGCGGCGGCTTCCGCGGTCATTGGGTTGCGGTCTGCATCGAGCGGGTTGAACATCCGCCCGTTGCTCAGGTTGGAGTTGTGTGGAATCGCGAGCACGTCGCAGCCAGTGTCGGCGTCGATACACTCGGCCCGAAGTGACGCCCACAGGCCCTCAGGGTAAGGCTCGTCGAAGTAGGAGATTGCTCGGTCGGGGACCTCTGTTCCCCGGAAAATGACGTTGCGGTGGAGGTTCTCTGCCGCGGGCCCTCCGGACCATTCATAGCCAACGAACGCAGTGAACTCGCAGGCGTCGGTGGAGTCATCGGCTTCTTCCGCGGCATCACGGATGATTTGCCACGCGGTGCCGGCGGCATCGTCGCAGTCCTGACCCTCGTCACCGCAAGCCGCGGGCCATCGCACGTTGTTCTGCAGGGCAGCCGTGAGGGCGTTGAGCGGAACGAACGCGCCGGCCGGGTTATCCCGGAACTGTCGGCATTGGGCGGTCTCGTATGGGGTGCTCTCAGGATCCTCACAGGCAACGACGAGGCCAAGGAACTCCGCGTGATCCGCTACCGCGACGAAATCGAGCGGCCGTGCGAGCTGCACCGTGCGAAGGCCGTTGTCGTCCTCATCGTAGGGCTGGATATCGAGTGAACTCCCGCGCGCGAGGGCGTAGGCGTCTGCTGGGTTCAACCGCGTGCCCTGCAGGTTCGCGTCGAGTGAGAGGGAGGTGTGCACGTGCAGGTCGCCGAAGAAGACCTGGCGCTCTGGGGCGTAGTGAGCGCAGGCGTCCTCGGGAATGACCACGCCAGGCTCCACGTCCGTCGGGTCGTTTGCTACGTCCGAACCGTCAGCAGGCGTGCCTTCGACTGCGTTCGGCACGTCGGCCTCTGGTCCGTCGTCCGAGCATCCGAGAAGGCAGGCGGCAGCAAGGAGGAACGAAGAAAAGCGGCGAGTGTTCGGGTCGGTAGTGTGCATGGCGCCACGATTGCCGAACCCTCGATCCGGTGCAACCCCGTCGACCTAGAGGACGAAGTCACGGCCGCAAACCCACGCTCAACCGCCTGAGATCTTCACGTTGAACCCTTGCTCCTTGAGCGCCTCCACGATCTTATCGACGTTGTCGCCCTGGATGACGATCTCGAAGTCTTTCACGCTGCCACCGACTCCGCACTTCTGCTTCAGCTTCTTGGCGATCGCCTTCAGCTCAGCTTCGGTGCCGGGAACACCGTTGACGAGGGTGGCAGTCTTACCGCCACGTCCCTTCTTTTCGCGGCGCACGCGGACCACGCCGTCCGCCACGGGGCGAGCTGCATGCTTCTTGGCGTCCTTGCACTTGCACTTGCCGACGGTCTGCTTGCACGAGGAGCACATGCGTCCGTGTTCGGAGGAGTAGACGACCCGTCCACCGGACGGTTTGGGCTTAAGTTTGGCCATCGGATTGGTGTTGCAGCTCTTTGAGTAGAGAGCGGAGCCCTGGGAGAACCGCTTGATCCTTTGGGCGATTCGCGTGCGTCTTTAGCGCGACGATCCTCGAGAGAGGAGCGACGCGGGCGGAGAAGTCTCCGAAATCGAGTGTAAGCGCCTGGTCAACCAAGTCGGGATACTCAACGTCCGGCCCGACGTGGCCAAGGAAGTCGCAGTCTCCGTATCTTGTGGAGAGGAGTTCGTGTCCTCGGCTGCGGAGATACGAACGATCTGGGGGCATGTCCGGCCGTCCTCGGAAGTAGGCTTCGGCCTCGTCAAGAGCAGCGAGCGCCCTTGAGATATTCTCCTCGCTACGGAGGTAGACAACGTCCAGATCGCGGGTGAGGTATGCAGCGCCCTGAAGCACCGCTGCGGTCATTTCGACGACCACGAACTCTACTCCGTGGCGTGCGAGCACTCGGAGGAACTCCTGTGGGCGGTAAACTCTCTCGGTCACCGAAGTTCGCGCCCGTCGGCCGCAAGCTGACTCTTCACCAGGCCCTGAAGCCGGTCGATCTCGTACACTGCGTCAACCATTGCCTCGATTCGCTGCAACGGAGTGAGCAAGAGATTGGCACGAAGCTGGGTAAGGTCGACGCCGCTCTCGTCTAGCGAGTCACGTCCGTCCGGGTCAGGTGGTCCGTCGATGTGTGACTCATGTGGAGGACGCAGCAATTTCATGGCCCGAACATAGCTCGGCCGCCGCGCTCAGGCCACAGAAACTCTGTCGATGACTCTCGCGTCCTAAAGCGGCAAAATCTCCTGCAGATACGCCTCTGCGTCTCCGCACCACCTGGTCGATGGTCTGCCCGGAAGGGCGGCACGCTCGCCAAAGGGACGGTCCTCGCCGTGGTCCATTAAACACCCCGGCGAGTCGCCGTTGTTATGAAAGGCGTTCGCTTCGTCGGGTTGAGCGAGCCCGAGGCTGTGTGCCAGTTCGTGAGCGGACGTCTCCCCGATCGCGTTGGCGAGAGCTGTGATCGCGGCGTCTACTTCCCGGACCCGATCCGTGTCGCCCACACCGGATACTTCTGTCGGGCTCGCGGCTCGCTCGAATACCGCTTGGAAGACCGCGTCGAATCCGGCGTCTACGGCTGGGGCCCTGACGGGTCGCTCTGTGTCTACCGGCGGGTTCGAGCCCCACCACAGCATCGACTCGATGAAGACGCCCCCGTATCCGGGATAGCCGTCGAGCTGAGTCTCGAAGTTCTCGCCACCGATGACGTCGAAGAGCCTGAGGTTTCCTACGTCCTTGCCCGGGGTATTGTCGTAGCCGAAGAGGCCGATACCATTCGGGTCTGGGCCACCGATGTCGATCCGAGCGACGTGATTTAGGTCAAAATCGGTGGGTCGGTGTGTTCGTACGTCAACCGCGAATCCATCGTAGATTCCGGCGATGCGCTCACGTACGCGCTCTTCGATTGCACCCGCCGCGGCGCCGAGCCCGAATCGCTCGAGACTCCCGTAAAACCCTGGCAAAAACCGAAGCCAGACGACCTGTCGCACGCCGACAAGCTCGAAGCGTAGGTCGGCGGGCGCGCCATCCAAGGTCGTTTGACCGTCCGTCACGCGGGCTGTTGCGGTGCCTACGAACTCTCCTCTGGCGATGCCAAAATCCGCTGCAACAAGCGCGGCTCCTTCGACGACTGCACGCACCGTGGTCGCTGCCGTCTCTCCGCCGGCCGACTCCATGACCAGTTCTTGAACGAACGCTTCGCCTGCGAGCGCCCCCTCCAGTGTGATGATGGTGGAGTAACCCCCACCCACCACAAAGCCTCCACCAGAGAAAGTGAGCGTTTGACCGAGAGCGATCTCGTCTTCGCTGAGACCAAACACATCGGGGCGCACGATATCGAAGATCAGTGAGATTTCGTCGCTCTGCGTGGATGACCCGTTCAACAATGTGGAGCGAAGCGAGAGGCGCGCGTCCACGAGTCCTTCACGTAGCCCACCGAGCTGTGGCGGAAGTCGGACGACACAGCGGTCGCGCGAGAAGGCTTCGGCCGGTTCGCACGGACCAGCCACCTCAACCGACTCGGGCTCGCCGCCGGTGGGGGTGAATAAGCCAACCAGCGTCGCGATCAGATCGCCCTCGCTTGGGGCGACCATGCCGGCACCGCGCAGGACGAACGCCTGATTGTAATAGGCGGAGGTCGCGCTCATCGGCTCCAGCAGCACGGGCAAATCGGCCGCTCCTGCCCAAGAAACAGGAATCTCGATTGTGCGGCTTTGGCCATCGTCGAGGTAGGCGCTGGTTGCGGTTTCCGCCGCCTCCACGACTGCCTGGGTGGCCAGGAACTCAAGGGGAGCGACGGGCGCGAGCCGCGCCAACTGGTCTGACCCGGCGACCAGGACCAACTCGGCTCGTTCGCGGTTCAGGGCCCCGACAGTCACGGTCGCGACGATAGCGCTGCCGTCGAGCAGCGGCTGAGCGCTCCGCACTCCGGTCAGCGTCGCGTAGAGCTCCGCCTCGTCGATAACCGGTTCGCTGTCCGCGGTAGTCGGCTCATCTGCGCAGGCGAAGAGTGAGCTGAGCGCAATCGCTGCGGCGACAAACGCGCGCACTAGAGGCCCTCGATGGTTAGCTCGCCGAGGTAGTCACCGGCGTCCCCGAGAAAGCCGAAGACTCGAATCGTATAGATTCCGGGCGTGTCGATCAGGACCTCGATCTCCTCGTCGCCGGCAGTCTCGGAAAACGCTACCACGAGCCCATCTTCGTCGTAGAGTTCGATGTCGAGGTCGGTGCTGAGTGAGTCGAAGACGAGCAGGAACGTTACAAGCGCATCGTCGGTTACTTCAAAGGCTAAGTAGTCGTCGTCGTCGGGGCAGATGCTGCCCTCGATAGCATCGCCTGCCTCGATGATTCTCGGGTCATCCAAGCTGTCGTCTGGCTCGAATACGTCGTCGACACAACAGGCGGCGTCCTCCACCAAGACCGACAAATTGTATGGATTCTCCGCGCCGGAGTAGCCCAGTACGGCGAGCGTCACCGTATCAGTCTCCGTCGCGCACCACGAGACGAACTCCTCGTTTGCCGAGCTTTCGCTAACGGCGATGATGGCTTCGTCACCGGCTAATAGGAAGAGGTCCAGGTCGCCATCGACGTGCTGGAATCCATCGAGCAGCGCGAGAATCTCTGTGCCGGCCTCGACTGAGATTTGGAAGAAGTCGAGGTCGTCCGCGCAGATCTGGCCGGCGTAGTCACCGGTGGCCACGTCGGTCGCCTCTGCTGGAGAGTCGTTCTCCTCGAACTCGTCATCGAGGCAGTCTCCGCCGGACTCTCCGCACACGGCGTCAACGGGACCACATGCCTCGATGGCGAGTCCGTCTGCCGTGACGAGTTGCCCGCATTCGCCGTCACCGCATCCGGTGTCACAGGTCGATGTGCATCGTCCGCCGGTTGGTGTGCTCGCGCATACACCGGTCTCGCATTGAGCGGAGGACGTGCAAACTCCGCAGAGCGGCACGGCTACAACATCGTCTCCTTGTGCCGCGAAGAAGCGCGTCAGGTCAGACTCTGTTGTGTGGTCGCAGCTCGTCCCAGAGTCATCATCGTTGTCCGTGGCGCTGACGACGGTGAACACCAGTCGTTCCTCTCCATCGGCCAAGTCAAACGGTGGAATCGTACAGCTCCAGCGTCCACCGGCGGCCGCGTCGCACGGGCGTTGTTCGAAGACCGTCAGATCATACTCCTCTTCGTCGGTGCTCTCGTCTGTGGTCCAGTAGACGATCGGGGCATCTCGGACCCCGCGGTCGTCAGACACATTTACGAGGAGTTCGTATCCGGTGGTCGACGTAATCGTGTCGCCCTTTCCTGGGGACTCAATCGTCACGCTCGGCGCGGTGCCCGGACAATCCTCTCGAGTTTCTACGCGCAGAATAACTACGAAGAGATGTTCTGTAGCTGCGTGATCGCCGTCGTCGGCAGAGAAACCGATTTCCCAGCGCCGCGAGGCGTCCACTTGGTCCGGGGATGGGCACCACTCAAAGCTCGCGCTCTTCTCAGCCGTCTGCGACAGGTCTGCGCCGCTCGGCAAGCTGGTCGTCGCCTCAATAAGTACGTCGCCGGAATCATCGTCTCGGACCTCAATGTCGAAGCTGACGCAGGGAGACCGGGTGAGGTCGAAAGTGCCGCCTGCGCCCGGGCTTAGGAAGATAGGCGCCGAGGAGGCGCCAGGCTCGACGGTGATCCGAGCGGACTGCGAGGAGTCGCCCGCGGACGAGGAGATCGTAAACTGAAAGTCGTGCGCTCCGACGTGGCTCGCCAGCGGAGTGAACACAAACTCGCCCCCAGTCGCTGTGCCACCAATCGTCGCGGCCAAGTCGAGGCCTGGTAGTTCGGGGCCCTCGAACGCGTAGCTCAGCGTCAGACCATCCGGGTTGTCTACGGAGAGCGCGACTCGTGCGGTCTCACCAACCGCGAGGCTCGTATTGGCGACCGGTAGAAGCGAGGCTGCGTTGTCGGTCACGGCCGCGCCGTCTTCACCGCCGCAGCCTACGAACGCTGGGGTAAGCGCCACCAGTACAAGGCACGCGGTCGAGGCGAGGGTGAAAAGCGGGCGGGCGATGCGGTTCTGCGGCGAGGTGTTCATAGCGCTAGCCTGTAGGCGGGTCGTAGCTTTGAACGCAAGTGCGCGGGGGTTGAGCGGGCGATCGTTTCCTAGTGAGAGCATGCCGCTCTGCGTCAAACCCCACGATAGAGCGGCGGTCGGGACATCGTGAGACCAAGGAGGAGTGCCGCTGCAGCGGAGCGAACTGGGCGGAACTGGGCGGAACGGGGCCAGAGTGAGCGGAAGTGAGCCGAAGTGAGACGACTAGAGTGGGGCACGACGTTAGAGTCGTCTCGGAATGGTCGTGCCGATGCCGGTGTTGTAATGCTCCGTCGCCCCCCCCCCTGGCGCGCTATTCTCCCCGTACCACTCATCGCCGTCGCGGCCTCGCTACCAGCGGTCTGCCTTAGCCTAGCGTGGGCATCGTCGAACGAACATCGCAGGTCGCTGCTTGCGGCGGCGGCGTTGTCTGTCTGGACGACGACCTTGCCCGTGGTTCTTTTTACGCTGGGGCCCTTCGCCTGCGCGAGTGTTCTCTACGTCGCGGCGTGGACGGTCCCCGGTGTGCTGTCGATCGCGGCCTATCGAGCGAAAGCTTTTTCGCACACGTTAGCGGCGGGTCTGCTCGCTCTGGCGTTGGCGATCTCTCTCGCCTGGGGTGCGTGGGTCGAGCCGAGGCGTCTGGAGATCACCACGCATGTCGTGCCAGTCGATGAGGCGCCGCCTGGGTCTCAGACTCGGCTGGTCCTGCTCGCCGACATTCAGGCGGAGGAACTTGGGAGCTACGAACGAGCGATGTTTGCGGCCGTCGCAGATCTGGACGCCGATGTGATCTTGATCGGAGGCGACATCGCTCAGAACCCCGCAGACGAAGCGGATCGGGCGGCGCTCTGGGGAGGTCTTCAGGAGTTGGCGGCCGGTATTCCAGTTTTCTACGTGCAGGGCGACGTGGACGGCCCAGCACCTCCGCCAGCTCCGGTGGCGAACCTCAACGACACAGAGCGCGTGCTTGTCCAGTGGCCATGGATTCGTTTTGTAGGCAGGAGCCTGCAGGAGTCTCGCGTTCAATTGCGATCGGCGGACGCCGAAGCCGCGGACCTGTTTTCGGGGCTTACGGTCGTGCTCGGGCATGCTCCAGATTTTGTGATCCCCGTCGTCGAAGGTGACCTTGAATTCGATGGGCTCCTGCTCGCCGGACACACGCACGGCGGCCAGCTGCAGATTCCATTCTTTGGGCCGCCGGTCACGCTCTCGCATGTTCGCCGGGACGTTGCGGGAGGTGGTCTCCATCGGTTCGGAGCTGCGCGAGTTGTTGTCAGCCGCGGAATTGGAATGGAGCGGGGGCAGGCGCCGCGTGTCCGCTTCAACTGCCGCCCTGAGATCGTGGTTTTTGATCTAGTCGGCCCTCAGTGAGAGGTCGCTTCAGCGCGCACCACTAGCAATCCGGATCGGGCTTTGTTCAAGTGCGTGGAGTGTCATCGAACCCTCACATATCTCACCGCATCGTGCGTCGAGCCTCCGATCCTAGCGCGGAGGTCTTGGATGCGGTTGCGGTGGAAGAGCCGCTTGAGATTCGCCTTGGGTTCCAACTCGGTAGCTCGCCAGTGCGCCGCTCCATCGCGGTGACTATGCGAACTCCGGGCCACGACGCTGAACTGGCGGTGGGGTTCCTCGTTGGCGAGGGGCTGCTCTCCAAGGCGTCTACGGTGACCGACGTTCGCCCGTGCAACGACGACCCGACCGTCGAGGGCGCCCAGAACGTGATCCGCGTGGACGTCGAGAATCCGAACACGGAGGCGCTCAGTCGCCTCGACCGCAACTTCTATACGACCTCCAGTTGTGGGGTCTGCGGCAAGGCGAGCATCGACGCGATCGCCGTTCCTGTGCTGCATGTGGACGCGAACTTCACCGTCGATTCGGAGCTCATACCTGGGTTGCCTGCGCGCCTTCGGAGTGCTCAGACGGCGTTCCTGGCAACCGGCGGCATTCATGGCGCAGGCCTCTTCGACGAAGGCGGGACCTTGCTTCTTGTTCGCGAGGACGTGGGGCGGCACAACGCGCTCGACAAGATCGTTGGGAGGCTCTTCCTCGATGGTGAACTCCCCGCCAGCGGACGCCTGCTCTTGCTCAGCGGTCGAGCCAGCTTCGAGTTGATCCAGAAGGCGCTCGTCGCGGGCATCCGCTTCATCGCTGCGGTGGGGGCTCCTTCCACGCTGGCGATCGACCTCGCTGCGAGGCATGACGCGACTCTGGTCGGATTCGTCCGAGATGGCGGTTACAACATTTACTCTGGCGCCGATCGCATCACGGCCCCACGCTGAGGACCATGTCGAACGAAAGATCCAAAGTTCCAGGCGCCGAGCCTCCGCCCGTGTTGCTCAATCTTGAGCTCAGTGATCCAGCGGAGTCCGCTGGCGGTTGGGGCGCGATCAAGTCGACGACCCTCCATGTTCAGGAGGAGGCCGGAGTAGTGCGAGGCTCCAAAGCGTTGCTGAAAGTGAACCAGGAGGACGGCTTCGACTGTCCCGGTTGCGCTTGGCCGGAGCCTTCGAACCGCACGCATTTTGAGTTCTGCGAGAACGGCGCCAAGGCGATCGCCAGCGAGACCACCACCGAGCGCGCTGGCCGAGCATTCTTCGCGAAGCATTCAGTGAAGGAGTTGCTCGCCTGGACGGACCGAGACCTCAATCGAGCCGGTCGTCTGACGGAGCCGATGATCTGGCGGACCGGTGCGAGCCACTACGAACCTCTCTCGTGGGAAGACGCTTTCGAGGCGATAGCTGGTGCGCTCAACGCTCTCGATACGCCCGATGAGGCGGTCTTCTATACCTCCGGCCGGACCAGCAACGAGGCAGCGTTTCTCTATCAACTCTTCGTTCGAGATTTCGGCACAAACAATCTTCCGGACTGCTCAAATATGTGCCACGAATCGAGTGGCACTGGACTCACGGAGACGATCGGGATCGGCAAAGGGACTGTGCACTTGGAGGATTTTAGAGAGTCGGATTTGGTCCTCGTGATCGGTCAGAACCCGGGCACAAATCACCCGCGGATGCTGACGACACTACAGGCGGCTAAGCGAAACGGAACGGAGATTGTTTCGGTTAATCCTCTACGCGAAGCCGGCCTCGTCGCGTTCAATCATCCCCAGGAGGCAAAGGCGATGCTCGGGCTCGGCGACTCGACCCTGGCCTCCACCTTCGTGCCGGTTCGAATCAACGGTGACGTCGCGTTCCTCAACGGCGTAATGAAGGCAATGCTGGAGTTGGACGCGTCTGGCGCGCCGGGCATCGACCATGAGTTCATTCGCGAGCGAACCAGTGGTTTTGATGGGTTCGCAGCTGGAATTCGAGAAGCCACATGGTCAGATCTCGCTGTGGGAGCAGGTGTTGGCGAAGACGCGATGCGCGAGCTCGGCGCCAAGTGCCTGGCCTCGGAGGCCACGATCATCTGTTGGGCGATGGGTCTGACGCAGCACGAGAACGGCGTCGCAAACGTGCAGTCTGTGGTGAACCTGCTGCTGCTCGGCGGCCACTTTGGTCGGCCCGGCGCTGGCGCGTGCCCAGTGCGCGGTCACAGCAACGTGCAAGGAGATCGCACAGTCGGCATCTGGGAGCGGCCTCCCCAGGCGTTCCTAGACCGGCTCGAAAACCACTTCGGGATTCGAGCCCCGCGTGAACACGGATACGACGTCATCGCCGCGATTGAAGCGATGCACGCGGGCAAGGCCAAGGTGTTCTTCGCGATGGGCGGCAACTTCCTCTCCGCCTCACCAGACACGCACTACACCGCCGAAGCGTTGCAGAGCTGTGAGATGACAGTGGCGGTGTCGACGAAGCTAAATCGAGGTCACCTCGTAGCGGGAAAGACCGCGATCATCCTGCCTTGTATTGGCCGGACGGAGGTCGATAGCACCGGTTCGAAGAAGCAGCTGGTGTCTGTTGAGAACTCGATGGGCTACGTGCACGCCTCACGTGGACTGCTCAAGCCCGCATCGAAGCGCCTCCTCTCCGAACCGGCTATCGTCGCAGGCCTCGCCAAGGCCACGTTGGGGCAATCGGAAGTGCCCTGGGATGACCTGATCTCCGACTACGCAACTACTCGGGATGGCATTGAAAAATGTGTGCCTGGATTCCAACAATACAACGAACGTCTAAATGTCGGAGGGTTCTACCTGCCGAATGGCGTGCATGAGGGCGAGTTCCCGACTGATACAGGGAAGGCGAAGTTCACGGCTCACGCAGCGCCGTCGATGGAGATGGTGCCTGGTGAACTGCTGATGATGACCGTGCGATCGCACGACCAGTACAACACGACGGTCTACGGAAATGACGATCGCTACCGAGGGGTTCGTAAGGAGCGCCGGGTGATCTTCATGGCTGAAGCTGACATCGCCGAGCGTGGACTTCGGGCGGAGCAACCGGTCGACATTAGCTCGCACTTTGGTGGCCGAGAGCGGCGGGTCGAGAACTTCTTGGTTGTGCCTTACGAGATTCCACTGGGATGCTGCGCGACCTATTTCCCTGAGACGAACCCTTTGGTGCCGATCGACCAATTCGCGAAGGGGAGTCGGACCCCCGCGAGCAAGTCGGTACGCGTGCGAGTACACGCGCGCTGAGAGCAAGTCTCCACGCGTGCGAGTACACGCGCGCGGGGGGCGATGCGGGTGTGAGTTCACGGGCGCTGAACGAGCTCGCCCACCCGCCGCGCTCATCCGAGACTTCCGATGTGATAAACAGTTCGCCTTCGCAAATAGCTAAACGTCTGAGAGACCCCCTATGAATACTGACTTTTCGATTGAACTCTCCGCCTGGAAGTCCGGCGACCCGATCCCTGCCCGCTATGCCTTCGGAAAGCCGGGCGAAGATGGCCCGTTCGCGACCAGCGACAACGTCAATCCCGGCGTCAGTTGGGCCAACGCTCCAGCAGGGACCAAGTCGTTCGCCGTGCTTTGCTACGACCCGGACGTACCGTCGGTTGGCGATGACGTGAACCAGGAAGGGAAAACTGTACCGGCTGATCTGGCGCGGGTCGACTTCTACCACTGGGTTCTCGTCGACATTCCGACGAGCATCTCCAGAATTGAGGAGGGCGCTGTCTCGAACGGCGTCATTGCTGGGGGAAAGCCCGTCGGCCAATCGAAGTTCGGCCTCATCGGTGCCAACTCGTACACAGATTGGTTCGCCGGCGACCCTGACATGGGCGGACGATACGGCAACTATGATGGGCCGTGCCCGCCGTGGAACGACAGCATCAAGCATCGCTACTATTTCGAGGTCCATGCGCTCGACGTGGAGACGCTTCACTTGCCCGCGAGCGGAGAGTTCACCGGCCCCGAAGCTGCCGCGGCGGTCGCCAAACATTCGCTGGCGAAGGCCTCCCATGTGGGAACCTATTCGATGAACCCGGCCGTCCCCGCCTAGTGCGCGACGTTTCCGTCGGGCGAGACTACTCCAGTCGTTTCAGCGGCTGGAACTCGTCATCGCCGAAGATCTCGACGTAGTCCGCGCGGGCTCCTCCGCAGCGATGGCGCATGTCGCAGCCGTCGCAGCGTGGGAAGTAGAGACCACCCTCGATCGGGGACTCCTCCAGCATGAACGAATAGCCGCCGGGATTACACACGAGCAACTCTAGATCCGGAGCGAAGAACAAACACCGCTCGTAGCCTGGCAGCATCGTACATGGAGGTGTGTGTAGCGATGAGATGAAGTCCGAAAGCTCCGACAGGCCCAGGTTCGATGCGGCCGCGATGTGTGGAACTGTCTCGGAGATTCGCGGCACCTCGCGGCGGACGGACTCGTCCGATCGGTCGGTCGCTGACATGAGCCAGAGATTGAATCGGTAGAGCCCCTCCGCGTGGAAGAACCGGACCATTTCGGGGATTTCATCCGCGTTGCTTCGGTAGACAAGAATGTCACCCTCCATCAGTAGGCCTGACCCTCGGATGTTCTCGATGCCCCGAATCATGGCGTCAAAACAGCCCGGCGTCTGGGTGAGCCTGTCGTGGGTCTCCGCAGTCGGCCCTTTGATGGCGAAGTTGACCTCGGTCAGCCCGGCGCCGACCAGTTTCTCGACGAGTCTTGGGTACGAGAGCATCATGCCGTTCGTCTGCAGCTTGATCGTTTCGTATCCTAGTGATGACGCGGCTTTCACCATCATCGCCACATCGCGACGCATTGTCGGCTCGCCGCCGCCCAGCCAGAACTTGGTCGCGCCGGCCTTCCGCCCGTTCTCCAGTGCGATCACCGCCTCCTTAAGCGACATCGAGGAGGAGTCGTCGCCTAGCGAGAAGCAGCCCACACACGAGTTGTTGCACTGGTAGTCCCCAGCGATCTCGATCCACGTGACGTTCGGGTCAGCGGGGCGTTTGGCGTTCGTCATTTGGTGACCGGTAAAGAGCAGTGACGAGGCGATCCTCGTCGGCTCCAACCCTTAGCGGCGCACTCGGTAGCTCGCCACCGCTTCGTCCACCGCGGTTGCGGCGGCGGCGTAGAGCTCCTCGTCGCCCCCAGCTTCGATGACGTGTACGAACTTCTCGGTGACGAAGAGTGCGATGTCGTATCGGAACGTGCGGCCCTCTTGGTCTCGCCCAAACTCCAACCGCACGCCTTCGGTCCCATCGGAGGAGCGAATCGCCTCTTCGTTGAGCAGGGCGTATCCGGCGGACGTTCGCAGCCGGAGCTTGGTCGCGTCGACCCAGAACTGCATGTCGGCGGGAGGGACATCGCTGCCGTCGCGCATCCGAATCTGACGGGCGCCGACGACGATGCCGTCTGGTGTCGTCGCTCGATAATCGTAGGGGCTCCAGCGGTCTTCGTTCAGCGCGATCATGCCGTCGGGCGTTACGATGCTGTAGGGAGCGCAGGCTGGTGCGAGGAGTGAGCAGGCGATGAGGCCAAGCAATGTGAGAGTCTTCATAGTCTTGGCTCCTAGAGTGAGAGCAGGCGCTCGACGCCGAGCTGGTTCAGCCACTGGAACGGCAAGCGGTACTCGTCGCCCGGGACCAAGGAGATTGGCAGGCGAGAGAAGCTCACAACGATGGTGGAGAACGCGATGCGATCGACCATCTCCCTGCGCTGTCCTTCGAACATCTCGATCTCGAGCGTGATGCGCTGAAGCTCGCGCTCGATTGCCAGCGCATCCGACACGTTCTCCGCTTGGGTGAGTAGAATCTCAAGGCGCTCCCACATGGCGCGAGCGTTCGCCAATCGCACCTCAACGTCGTTGAACTGGTCGGTGACATCCCGGGCGTCCCACGAGAGTGAGAGTGTGTCGCCAAGGTCGCCGAGTGCGTCCAACGCATCGCGGAACCGCTCGGCCGGGATTCGCAACGTCACCGAGTTGGCGGTTCGCTGTGAGCTGTAGCCACCGTAGGATTCCGCGAGGGCGACTGCGGAGACTTGAATCTCGTCCACGTCGTAGATCGCGAGGGTGATGGCGCCTGTGTAGATCAGCAGCGGCAAGCTGCGCTCGGAAGCTTGGTCGAGCGGAGGCACGTCGTCGGCACTCGCGATGGCTGTGTCCTGCCGAGGCAGGCCTGCAAGCACTTGGTCCGCGGTAGGGGTGGGCGTTGGCTGCGGGGCCATCGGAGCGGTGAAATTATCGTTAGATGATCGCCTAGAGCTGTTGCTACCTGAGCCGCCCATGCTCTCCACCGAGAGCGCTATCGGGCGATACGCCACACTTTCGTTGTCGAAAGAGCCGTCGGTTTCATAGTCCGACTGGTCCGGTTCAACGTAGTAGTAATCGCTGGAGGCACCGCAGGCGGTGAGCCATAGCGCGGCGAAGAAGAGGGCTGCTAATCGCATCGGTTCAGGGGTGAGGTGACGTCACCTCGGTCCATAACGAGAGTCCCGCCGGATCGGTCTAGGTTGCGCGAGCAAGTCTAGGGTTGTCTACTCGGCAGGCTTCCGTTCCGGCTCCCACATCTCAAACTTCCGACCGTCGTTGTCGATGGCCCAGCCGAAGCGGCCGATGGTATCCATCTCCTCGACCTCGTCGATGACGGTCACGCCTGCGGCCTTTAGCTGCTCCCGCATGCCGTCGAGGTCGTCGACGATATAGTTGACCATGAACTCCTGTTTTCCCGGGTCAAAGTAGCCGGTGTCATCAGAGAACGGGGACCAGACGAGGCCTTCATCGATGTCGGCGTTTCGTTGCCGAGACTCGAACATGACGTAGCCGTGTTTGTCAGGCTCGAAGCCCAGATTGTCGATGTACCATTGCTTGGTGGCTTGCGTGTCTTTG
>JBLHWZ010000025.1:0-32576 GCA_047629415.1 Bradymonadia bacterium
GCATTGGGACGCTCGCAATGCTCTGACAGAGCCAGCGTTCGAACGGAGCGTCTCGGAAGGGCGGCGGGCTCGCAACGTATCCAATGTCGCATGGGTGGGCGCACTAGCGTCGGCGACGGTCGGGGGCCGGTTGTTGCTCACGCAGCCAGACCGCGACTGGAGTGCTACGGTCGCAGCCGCCGGTCTTGGTTTCGACTTTGAGGTGAGGTTCTGATGCAAGCACATACGCGCCCAATATCGGCGTCTCGAACTCGACTTTGCCTGACGTCTTGCGTCGCTGCTCTATCCGTCCAGGTGTTGCTTGTTTCTTGTGCCGCGGGCGTCCGGTTTAGCGACCTGACCCCGCCGGATGAGAGTCTGCAGCTAACAGAGGACGTCGAGATTTTTGATACCATTCCAAGCGACGTACACGATGACGCGGGGGTGGCCGACATCGATATTGACGCACGGGATGCGACGGCCCCCAGTGACACAATTGACGAGCCCGACGTCGTCATCGACGTGGGCGCGGACAGCGACTCGACGGACGCCGTTCCGGCATCGGATGCTCACGACGTGGATTCGGCAGCGGACGCGCCGAGCGATATTCCGACGAGCGATGTTCCGGCGAGCGATGTTCCACCGGAGGATGCGACAACAGACCCAGTGCCGCCATCGCGCTGCGGTGACGGGGTAGTCGACGACGGTGAGTCGTGCGACGACGGTGAATCGAACAGCGACACCGAAGCCGATGCGTGTCGGACAGACTGCGGCGACCCAAGGTGCGGCGACGGGGTGCTGGACAGCGGAGAGGAGTGCGAGCCTTCCGGGGCGGTTGAGTGCGAGTCGGACTGCACGCGGATACCGCTCTCGTTTTGTGGCTATTGCAGTGGCTTCCCTGGCTGCGCCGAGCCACTGTCGTGCGTCACGTGGACCGCGTGGGCGGAGCTAGGCGGGCTGGACGCGCTGTGCACTTCCCCGTGCGGCGAACAAGTGGACGGTACGCCGGACCCCGACACTTGCCCGCCGATCGAGGGTGGCTCCGACTGTTGGGAGTCGAGAGGGCAGCACTGGTGCGTCCCCGCTGTGGGCACGTGTCGCGCCTGGCGCTAACTCCGGCGCGTGGCTGAGTCGGGACGAACGCTTGGGTCGCCGCGGCCACAACAACTTGGGACACCCACACCTGGTCCGCCGCGTACTCTTCACTTCCGAGCCAGTGGAGATCGTTCGCACCCTCAGTCGTGGCAGCGGTGTCTAGTCATCGCGGAAGTGTCTTCAACTTTGACGACGAGGGCAAAATCACGACCTTTGCAAGCGCTCAACGGCGAGCGACCGACTATATACGATGGTACTGCACGCCGACCGTTCGAGGTCGTACCACCGTACGACGAGTGGGAGACCACCCTCCATGCTCCGCCGCCGTTTCATAGACATCGACTGACTCCGCACCTGGACGTGATAATGAAACATCGTTCGTAGGCGTAGATCTGGCTTTGGTCGGCGTACAAAAATGCGGCAGACTTGACGCCGTCAGCGCGACAGGAAGCAGGTGCCAGCTGCGTTATCGGCGGCGTGCGCGCGGGCGGTACCCTCGCGGAGCTCGGCGTAATTCAACTTGGAAACGTTGGGCCGACAAGCCCGTACTCGTGATCCACTCCCTTCCTGGCGAGCTCAGCCAGCAGCAGCGTGTTCGGCGAAGAACTCGCCCAGTCGACGCTCGCCGTAGGCCGGGGCGACCATTGGCAGTCGACTCGCCGCGAGAAACATCTGGATGGGTCCCGAGATTGACTGCGGGGTTACCAAGGGGAGGCCGGTCTCGACCGTGTTGCACAACCACTGGGGCACACGACTAAGCTTGGGTGAGCCTCCCACGGCCTCAAACGCCAGCTCTGCCATCCGCTGAGTGGTCAAAGTCTCAGGTCCTCCGACATCGACAATCTCGGCGTTAGTCTCCAGGCTGTCCGCGATCGCAGCCGCCAAGTCCGCACCGTGGATCGGATTGAGTTCCTGCTGACCATCGCCGATCAGCCAGGCGCGGCCTCGACGCGCCATCTGAAGGAACTCCTCAAGGTCAGAGAAGAAACCCGTTGGGCGGATGACGCAGTGCTCGATCGGTGACTCGATGAGGGCGTCGACGAATCGTTCCTTGGCACCGACCAACGCCGTGTGTCGGAGTTCCTGTCCTCGGAAGACCGAGACGTAGACGAAGCGGCGCACGCCGGCCCGCTCAGCCTCTCGGAGTAGGTTGAGGTTGGCCTGAAAGTCGACATCTTCGAACCGGAGACCGTCGCGTTGGCGCGTGATTCCAAGGGAACTGACTACGATTTCGACGCCATCCAGTACGCCTTGGAGCGTCTCAGGCTGAGTGACTTCGACAAGGTGGGGATGCGCGCCAAGTTCTTCCAAGTGCGCAGCTTTCGCGGTGCTTCTCGCAAGTGCGTGGACATCGTATTCGCGATTTACGAGTTCGGCGACGACATGCTGTCCGAGGTAGCCGGTTGCCCCTGCGACACAAATTCTAATGGCCATTGTAGCTCCTGAGAGGTATTTCGTACGGTCGGTCGAAAACCCGTAGCCTCGTCTTGAGGCGGCCGCAATCTATTTCGTACGACCGGTCTAAATAAAACCGACTTCCCCCTCGAATGCCAAAATGCCGAAGATTGTTGATCATGACTCCTACCGCGCTGAGCTCGTAGCGCGCGCCATGCCGGTCTTCCGCGAGCTCGGGTATCACGGCCTCAGCATGCGACGAATCGCCTCCCAGTTAGGCGTGTCAAAGAGCTCTCTCTACCACTACTTCCCGAGTAAGAAGGCGCTGTTCGACGCGTGCTCGGAACGTGCGACTGGCTTTCCAATTGCGGAACTGCCGGCAGATGCGCCGCCGGCGGAGCGGTATGAGGCCTTGGTTGAGTTCGCCGAACTTCTCGAACAGGAGTTTCGGGGTGAGGTGACCCTTCTGCTCGACTATGTGCGGCCGATGTCGCCGCAAGACGTTCGGTCGAGCGAGTCGCTCGAAGGCGCGCTGACCGCCTTTCGCAGCGCGATCGCCGCCATCGTTGGGCGCGAGAGTGCCGACGCCGCCTTGGCCCAGGTGTTTGGCTTATTGTTGATCCGGATCTTCGACGGGGGTGCGACTGGATTCGATACTCTCCGCTGCCTCTTTCCGGCGAAGTCCTCCCTGGGAGACTGAGGCACGACGGGGAGGGCTTCGTCGGGTCCGAACCCACCGTACGGGTTGGCACCAGCTCGTGCGCGGGTCCGGTGCTACCCGGAATCTCTAGAGAGGCGGCGCGCGAGCAGAAGCGATCATTCGGTCGTGCGGCGGCCCAACAGTGCGGCCAACTTGACCCCGCCAGCGCGACAGAACCCTGGTGCTGCCTGCGATATCGTCGGGGCACGCGCTGCCGGTCCGCTCATCAGACTCGGCGCGCCACACATTAGAAATGTTGTGCTCACAAGCGCGTGCGGGTGCAAACATGGCGGTCGTGTGCGCGTAGCGAACTCGGAACTCTGGCGGGCGAACGCTGTCTCGTCTCAGCGACTAGGCAACCTGCCCAGTTTCCCGAAGAGCTCCGCATGAACGAACCCGGAAGCGCCCGTGCTAGTCGAACCAGCCTCAACCCCGCCGCTGACGCGTGGAGGTCTCGCTACGGCGTGACGCGTGATGGACCGCTGCGGGCGGCGGGCCTCTCGTTCTATGTCCTCATCCTTCTCGTGACCGCTGCGGGCGCGTCGGCATGCGGGACTCCTGATGCCACCTTGATGCCGGACGGAGACGCCGACGTCGAGACGAACTCCCATGAATCCCCGCCAGCCCCGTTCACCAGCTACGGTGACCTGACGCGGGCACCACCCGGGACAGCTCTCGCTCAGCCCGAGATGTCCGCGCATCTGCTGTGGAACGCTTTCGAACAAGCTGACCCATACGCACCCGGCCAACTTCGCTGGCTGCTCGAATCAGGGCGCGACCCTGTCGGGCAGGTGCAGCTCGCCATCGAGTTTCTGGCGATTGCTGCCCGCGAAGAATCGATCGCGGCGCAACGCAGACCCGAAGAACTCCCCCTTGTCTGCTACTCGCTCTTTCGGGCGGTCGATTGCAGCTTGCCCGTCGACACTGCGATCGACGCAGCGGCGTTCTTCCTGGCCATGGGGGCCGGCGTCCCGTGCGGACGCGCGCTCGGCGCTCACTTCAGAATGTGTCACCTCGGCGAACAGAGGCTCCGCTCAAACCTCCAGTCTGCCAGTCGCGAGTACGGAACAACACGCGGGTTCAGCGAAGCGATGGTCGCGATACTCACCCCCACAGAAACCACAGCCACGCACGAATAGAGGCCGTGAGTATATCGAGCCCGGCGTACGACAAGTGGCTCGTTCGGACTCCGGCGGAAATCAACTCTCTCGCCCAGGCCGGAACGGCCAATTGACTGGTAGAAGTCTGATCCGTACCGAGGGAGCACAACAGTGCGGCCAACTTGACCCCTCCAGCGCGCCAGGACTCAGGCAGCTAGCTGCGATATCGCCGGGGCAAGGCCAGTTTGGCTGGGACCCGACTCAGTGGACACTTCGGCCGGCCCCGGACGGCACACATTGGCGAGCGATCGAAACGAATGCTGGTGGCGCTTGCCTGGCAGGATGGGCTGGCAGCGCCGGTGCCCGCCCACGGCGATCGTGCCACTGCGTGCGACGATGAAGGGGTTCCAGGCGCCGTAGTTGTTGAGGTCGACCAACAGTGCCCAGATGTCGGCCATGGAGGCCGCAATGTCGATTGACGGGTGGGGGTCTGGATGGCGTTATCCGTCTGTGGGCCCAGGCTCTGGTTCTGTCGCAGCCCTTGATGACCGCGTCGGCGCACGTCGAACGGGGAGGCGGGCTGCGCCCCGGTCGGCCCATCATCGAGGTGCTGGTACGATCGGTGATCGAGGGCCCGCGATGCCGTGGATGAAACGTGCAGGATAGGCTAGCGTGCGGCGGGTGGAAAACAACAACATCTTACGACGCCTTCGATATACGTTCGACCTTAACGACACCGCTGTCATGGCGCTGTTCAGCACCGAGGCAGAGCAGGTCACGCGCGAGCAGGTCTGTGCTTGGTTGAAGAACGATGAGGACCCGGACTTCGTGAAGCTCGACGACGCGTCGATGGCGCGCTTTCTGGACGCTTTCATTGTTCTCCGACGAGGCCCCCGCGACGGCCCGCCGCGTCCAACGGAGCTGCGGCTGACGAACAATATCGTTCTGCGCAAGCTAAAGATCGCCCTAAATCTGCATGAAGCCGACATGTTGCGGCTGATGGAGGTTGGCGGACTGCCGATCAGCAAGCCAGAGCTAAGCGCGCTCTTCCGACGGGCAGGACACAAGCACCAACGCCACTGCCAGGACCAGTTCCTGCGCAAGTTCCTGGTGGGTGTCCAGCGCGAGATGGGGCCGGACGTAAAAGACTGAGCGACTCGCGGTACGAGACGACGACGCTCCCGCCCCTATGAACTGCACGGGGGACGTCAGTCGCTGAGGCGAGCGACATGGAACCTCATCCGAGCGGCACTGCTCCTAGACCTGTCCTTCAGGGCAGGTACGCTTGGCCTATGAGTCAGACGTCGCTCTCAACCGTCAGCCGGCATTCGACCCCCGACGGGAGGAGCAACTCGGCTCGATCCGCCGCAAGGCCAGCTCCGACGCCGACCACAAACGCCTCGCGCTCGACCTCGACTCCATCGCATTCCAGGGTCCACGAGTAGTTCCCTGGCTCAAGGGAGCAGAATACTGCTTCAGCCTGGCGCCCCTCCGTTCCAAACACGTAGAGTTCGGCGGCGAACGAGCTCGACGAGCTCTCTACTACCCACGCGGTGAAGTCTCGCGGCGACGTCACCCAACGGACCGCCTGCTGCGAGAAGTAGAGCGGGCTTCCCAGGTCACCGCTGAGCATCGAATAGAGGAGGTCGGGCTTTAGCGATGCGAGCGGCACGTCCGCGTACAAGTTGGCGTAGTTCGGCGAGAACTTACGAATTCGGTCCGTGTACCGAACCTCTGTCGTATACGCCGCCTCATTGTAGCGGAGGGTCTCGACCATTCGGGCCAGGTTCGCGAGTAGCTCTTCCGTGTCGTCTGTCAGCCGAAAGTTAACGTAGCCATTGGCCCTCTGCACGATGAGGTCGTCGTATGTTTGGTCTCCGCTGGACGAACGGTAGCGGGCTAAGGCATCCGTGATGCGAGAGAGCTTAGAGGCCGTCCAGGCGTTCGACCCTTCGCTCGTGTCCCCGACGGAACCTGCCAGATGGGCCCGGTACATCTCTGACATCGAGTGGATCGGCGCGAGGTAGCTCTCATCTCCCGTAAGCTGCCAAGCCAGGACCAGCACCTCGGTCATTGGGGCGAGCGAGCCAGGGAACGCGAACGCGCTCGGGTTCTCCGCACAACCAGGGTCCCACCAGTCCGGCCGTGGCCCACCCACCTCGCCGCTCGGCCAGTGAATCGCTGACGGCAAGACCCCGCTCGGCTTCCCGCGCTCTTCGCTGGCGGCGGCATCGACCCATGTATCAAGCCAGTCCGTCAGAAGGTTGCCGAGATCCTCGTCCCCGGATTCTCGCCAAAGGTGGAAGAGCGGCTGGAGTGCGCGAGCGTGCCGGGCCGTGTCGCAAGCGTACCGCTCGTTCGCGGAGACGATAGATGGCGTGAAATACGCGCTCTGAAACTGCAGGAACCCCCTTTCGTTGCGCGCCATCCAGGATTCCCGTGCCAAGTCAGCGATCCGATCGGCCCTTGCTTCCCACGTCGCGTCCCCCGGGCGAGCCAGGAGCATCGCCGTGATCGCATCCGAGCTGTCCTCTGCCGAGTGTTCGACGTCG
Source organism: Bradymonadia bacterium (assembly GCA_047629415.1). Taxonomy (GTDB): domain Bacteria; phylum Myxococcota_A; class Bradymonadia; order REDH01; family REDH01; genus CBDUJZ01. Next base: position 6,822 of record JBLHWZ010000025.1, read on the forward strand.
GTGAGGATGCTGGAGTAGCCGTCTTCCAGACGGGGAAGGGCGAAGATGCCTTCTGAGAGTAGCGCCTGGGCAGCGATGATCTCGGGATCTTCAAAGGCGACGAGTACCGGAGTCCACCAACGCCACATCTCCACGTCGTCGCCCCAGCCGCCTCCGAACTGTCCGTCAGGAGCTTGGCGCTCGTCGATCCAGAACTCGACAATATCGACGAACTTGTTCAGCGCCTCCCGCTGTAAAGCCGCCCACTCGGGCGCATTGGCGTCGACCGGCGATGAGTCCCACGGAATCGGCTCGTCGAGGTACATGCCGATGATGCGATTGTCTGGAAACGCCTGGGCCGCTTCAGCTAACAATGAGCGCCCTCCGCCGAACCACAACTCTTGGCCGTCATCGTCGCTGACGAACCCCCCTGTTTGGATTCCCGACCAAATCAACATTCGGCCGCGATAGAGGGCCCAGATTGCATAGAGCGGAGACTCGCTCCGGACGCGTGGCGGGAATGTTTGGCCACCGAGGTCTGGCAACACACGGAGGTTGAAGGGCAGAGCGAGGTAGCCGCCCTCGCCGGACGTCGGTTGGTCTCCCGGAACCCAGTATCGTTCTCTCCCATTCGCCCATTGATCGATGATCGGGAGGAGTGAGTCGCGCTCGCCGCGCAGCGCGTCGTCGAGAGCGGGGTGCTCAAGCAACGACTCTAGAAGCGCGAAACGCTCTGTCTCGCTCTCGGTCTGACCGGCCTCGAGGATCACGTCGTTAACCGACGCGGCTCGTTCGGGATCCTCGTCCGGTGAGGCGTCGGTGGCGGCGCCAATGTCAGCGTCAGTGCCAGTGTCAGTGTCAGTGTCGGTGTCAGTGCCAGTGTCGGCGCCAGTGGCCGCGTCGCGACCATCATCCATGGGGCCGTCCCCAACGCTGGCCTCATCACTAGAGCAGGATGTCAGCGCCGCGGCGATCAGAACGAGGAGGGAGGAGCGCATGAATTTCTTCCGCTGAGGATGCCCTGCGGAAAGGGGCGATCCAGGATTCTGACTGCGACAGCCGGCGCTGGCTCCGGATGTCTAAAGCCAGTTGAAAGCTATGTCTATGCGAGGTGCCCGTTTGCCTCGTAACGATTGGCACACTCGACAGCGACAAAGCCGCGCTCGACGTTACGCACACTTCAGCCGCCGGCATCTGGTTCCGCCGATGCGACTAGGACATCTGCCAGAACTAGCACGCGCTGTGCGCAGGCCTTGAGTCACGCAAAAACCTCCGGCCCATCGAACGATGGCTGACCGTCGCCAGTGACTTCAACGCGCCGAGAGGTCAGGTCGGCGCGGAGTTCTTGAACCAGACGGAGGCCTTCGGATTCGTCGATGAAGACGGATACCAGGCTCTTCAGATGACCTACCGCCAAGAAGAACTCTCGATGGTCTTCGTGCTCCCGCCGAAGGGTAGTTCGACGCCTTTGAGGACGTCCTACTCGCGAGTCGCTCGCCGCCATCGCCGCCATCGCCGCCATCTCGGACTCGCTCGAGAACAAGCTCGGCGACGTCGCGATCCCCAAGTTCGAGTTCGAGGCCACCTTCAGGCTCGGCCATGTGCTCTTCTTGGGCCGGGTGATGGACTCGAGCTGACGGCACACGGGCAGTCGTGAGGTGTGTACCCCGCGCCACCGAGTCTCGGCGCCTGATTGACAAAACCGGCTGAAGGGGGCTTCTCAACTCGTGAATCGCTCCGTCCTCACCCGACCAACGGAACCCATGAATCGCCGCTTCTACCTCACCGCCGCTCTTCTCTTCGCTACCGCCGCCTGTGGCACTAGCGCTACGGAAGGCTCGGATGCTGGTGCATCTGCGCTGGACGGCGGCGGAACCGACTCTGATCTCGCCGATGTCATGGACCCGGACAGCGGCGCGATTGAGCTCGACGTTGTTATCGAGGATGCTGGCGCCGATGTAGGCCCGACAGAAGATGTTATTGTCCAGCGTGAGAACTGTGGCGATGGCGAGGACAACGACCTCGATGGACACGTCGATTGTGACGACCAAGACTGCGAGGACTCGCCGGAATGTCAGCCAGATACACCGGTAGACGAGGAGAGTGGGCGTCTCTGCGGAGACGGCGAGGACAACGACGGTGACGGTGACGTCGATTGCGATGACGACGGGTGCGCTGACAGCCGCGTTTGCGAAGATGACCCCGAGGAGGACGCGGAGACCGGCCGCGCATGCTTCGACGGTGAGGACAACGACGGCGACGGCGCCATCGACTGTGATGACAGCGACTGCGGCGACTTCCCCGGCTGTGGAGAAGGCGAGCCCGAAACCGAGACGGACCTGGAGTGCTTCGACCGCACCGACAACGATGGGGATGGCGATACGGACTGCGACGACACGGATTGCGCCGACTTCCCGCTCTGCGGTGGCGGTGGTGACGATCCCGACACCGAGTCGGGTCGCGAGTGCCGAGATGGCGACGACAACGACGATGACGGCGACGCGGACTGCGACGACTCCGACTGCGTCGACTCCTTCGCCTGCCGCGATGGCGGCGGCGATGATGATGAAACGGAGACCGGTTTCGAATGTCTCGACCGGACCGACAACGACGGTGACGGCGACACGGACTGTGACGACTCCGACTGCGCTGACTCCTTCGCCTGCGGCGGCGGCGGCGGCGGCGGTGATGACGAGACGGAGACCGATTTCGAATGCTTCGATCGTACCGACAACGACGGTGATGGCGACACGGACTGCGACGACTCCGACTGCGCCGACTCCTTCGCCTGTGGCGGCGACGACGGCGGCGAGGACGACCCGGACACCGAGACCGGTTTCGAGTGTTTCGACCGCGCCGACAATGATGAGGATGGCACCGAAGACTGTGACGACGAAGACTGCGCTGATGAGCCGTTCTGCGGCGGCGGCGGATTCCCGTAGGTCTCTCATCCGTCGCGCGGGTCTCTCCCGTGCCGACTGGATTGCTCATTCGTCAAGCGGGCGTTTGATTGGCCGAGCGGGTCTCTGATTGGCCGAGCGGGCGTTTGATTGGCCGAGCGGGCGCCTGATTGGCCGACTGGGTTGCTCATTCGCGGAGCGGATCTCTCAATCCCCGAGCGCGCCTAGGCGCCGAGTCATCGCTCGGCCGCTTTGCGCGGACTTCTGAATCGCCGTCCACGTATGGCCTGGCTGAGCGCCGCAATACTCCTGGGCTCCCTCTGCGCCTTTATCGGCATTAGACGATGTCACACTCCCGACCGCTGACCGACGACCGATGAACCTGTCCAAAACTGCCGCTCGACTCCTCGACTTCGCGCCGCTGCGTGCCGCGCGCCACCTCACAGGGGCGCTTCGCACACAGTATACAAAACCGCGCCCGGGAGAGCCGCCATTCGTGCGCGGCGGCATCCCATTCCTCGGCTGCGCGCTGGACTATGGGAAGAACGCCGCCGAGTTCCTGCAGGCTCAGCGCGCGCAACATGGAGAAGTGTTCACGGTCTTCTTGGCCGGGCAGCGCATGACGTTCATCTGCGATCCTCAAGACTATCCGGCTGTGCTTTTGGACGAAGGGCTCGATTTTCACGAGCTGGCGAATGAGATCTCGGCGAAGGCCTTTGGGCACACGCTTGAGTCTCTGGAGTTGATCGACACCGACGCGGTCATCAAGACTTCGATCAACAAGATGCGTGGCGAAGATCTCGCGGAGATGACCGCTCGCATGCAGCAAAAACTGGAGGAGGTGCTGCTCTCACAGGAACCTCCGGGCGCCGACGGACTCTATGAATTCGTCAGTAAAGTGGTCTTTCTTGCGAGCACGGATGCGATATTTGGTGACGACTTTGGCACGGAGGATCTGCTCGATCAGTTCAACGTGTTGGACAAGCAGTTCCCGCTCCTTGTGGCCGGCGTCGCCTCTCGGATTTTGCCCGGGGTTAACGCTGCGAGGGAGGCGCTCTTTCAGCGGTTCGCGAGGGAGTACGCGAACGCTTCTTCGCTGCTCCTCGCGAGAGAGGCGATGTTCCGAGGCGTGGTCGATGACCGTGAGCGGCAGGCCTACGAGACGGCGCTGGTCTGGGCCTCCGTCGCGAACACGATCCCGGCCGCGTTCTGGACGCTCTTCTACATCCTGAACGACCCGATGGTTCGGACCGCGATCGTCGAAGAGGTACGTGCAGTCATCTCGGCCGCGGATCGAGACGATTCGGGCCGCCCGGTATTTGATCGATCCGCGTTGTCTCAGATGGTTCGGCTCGACAGCGCGATCGACGAATCGTTCCGTTTGACTAGTGGATCGCTGGTGATCCGCGTCGCGCAGCAAGCGAAAGTGGTGACGCTGAGTAGTGGTCGGGAGGTACGGCTTCGGGTTGGGGATCAGGTCGCGCTCTACCCGCAGATGACCCATCACGATGACGCGATCTACGACGACCCGACGTCGTTCCGATTCGACCGCTTCCTAGAGGACGGGAAACCGAAGCGTCTCTTCATGAGGAACGGTGAGCGAGTTCGCCACTATCTGATGCCGTTTGGGGGAGGCGTGAGCATTTGTCCTGGTCGCCACTTCGCCCGTAACGAGATCAAGCTCACGGTCGCGCTCTTGCTGAACGATTTCGACCTTCATCTCGTAGACTCTTCTGTGCCGCCGCTTGACCAAAGCCGCGCAGGTTTGGGGATTCTTCCGCCGACCACGGACGTCGCCTTCCGCTGGAATCGAGCATCCGCTTGACGAGTTGGCGAGGCCGATTCGCGGGGACGTAATCGAAGTAGGAATGACTCGTGGCAGAGCGTCGTGCTGGTTTGGGGTGAGGCGACTGGTTGCAATGGGTCGAAACTGCGAGGAAAGCCGGATCTTTACAAGCTGTTCTCAGCTTGACACTCCATGCCCGTTCTCTTACACGATGCCTCCTTTCCAGCCTCGCCGATGGCGCCCGCCTCGGTAGCTGCGCGGCAAGAACTGACCCTTCGAGAAAGTATGAAGAACGAAATTCATCCCGAGTACCACCCCGTCGTTTTCGTCGATGGCGAGCACGAGATTCTCTCGCAATCGACCATCACAAGCGGTAAAACTCGCGACATCGATGGTGTGAAGCACTACGTTCTCGACGTCGCGATTAGCTCCGCAACGCACCCGTTCTGGACGGGTACGCAGCGCATGTCGGACATCGACGGCCGTGTGGATCGCTTCAACAAGAAGTACGGCGGCCGCGTCGCGACTGGTAAGAAGCGCACTTAGACTCGAACACCGCCTGAGGAGACCGACACATGAGTATGACAGTCGGAGGACAGGCAGTTATCGAGGGCGTCATGATGCGTACACCCGGCTCAATGGCCGTAGCTGTGCGACGTGCCGATGGACGCATTGAGATCCGCGACGAGGCCTGGACAGGGCTCAACGCGCGTTTCTCATTTTTGAGAGCCCCATTCATGCGGGGCGGCTTGGTTCTAGCGGAGTCCATGCATAACGGCATGAGCGCGCTGAGTTGGGCTGCCGAGCGAATGGAGATCGACGAGGTCGCTAAAGAAGCGGCGGAGTCGGGCAAAGAGGTCGAGGTTGCTGAAGGCACGAATTCAGTCTCGATGGCTGGAACGATGGCCTTCTCGCTCGCGCTCGCGTTCGGTCTCTTCATCGCGTTGCCTCACGGCCTCGCGCTGCTTGGCGGAAAGGTACTGGGCATTGAGGCGCTGAACGGCACGACACCGCTCTTTCATGCGGTCGCCGGCGGTCTGAAGCTCTGTGTCTTGCTGACGTATCTCTGGGGTATCAGCCGGCTCCCCGATGTGCGCCGCGTGTTCCAGTATCATGGGGCCGAACACAAGGCGATTTACACTTGGGAGGCCAACGAGCCGCTCGATATTGTCCACGCACAGGCGCATACGCGGCTGCATCCGCGCTGCGGAACAAGCTTCCTGTTTATCGTGATCATTACGAGCATCCTCGTGTTCACGTTGGCATTCTCAACCGTGAGTTTGCCGATCGAAAATCGGATTCTGCATCAGCTTGCGCTGGTCGGACTGAAGCTCCCGTTGATGTTCCCGATTGCTGGCCTCGCTTACGAGTTCCAGCGCATGAGCGCGAAGTATCCTGACTCGCCATTCGTGAAGCCGTTTATCTTTCCGGGCCTGATGCTCCAGCACATTACGACGCAGGAGCCCGATGACGAGCAGGTCGAGGTGGCGCTCGTTTCGCTGAAGGCGGCGCTCGCCCGCGAGGCAACGTCTACAGGGAAATCCAGGCTGGTTCAGGACGCACAGTCCACATCAGCAGAGCCATCCAACGTGGTCGATTTCCCTGCCGAGCGGCGTCAGCGGTTCGTCGCTAACGTCAATGAGGTCGAATACGCGGACCCAAGGCCGGTCGCGCAAGACGCGGCGGAATAATGTTTGAAGGACTACGAGACGTTGTCGGGCGCTACGAGGAGCTTGAGCACAAGCTGAGTGATCCCGAAATTGCCGGAGATCACCTCAAGTACACCAAGGTCCATCGTGAGATGGCCAGCATGGAGAAGCTGGTCTTCGCATACCGTGAGTATACGGACACCTTGGACCAAGTCGCCGAGAACAAGGAGATGTTGGGCGACTCCGACGACGAGATCAAAGAGCTCGCGAAGATGGAGCTCAAGGAGCTCGAACCGCGGGTCTCGGAGATTGAGCAGCATCTGAAAGTTCTGATGCTGCCTACCGATCCGATGGATGAGAAGAACATCATCCTTGAGGTTCGAGCCGGTGCCGGTGGCGACGAGTCTTCGCTCTTCTCGGGCGATCTCATGGAGATGTACACTCGGTTCGCGCAGAATCGCGGATGGAAAGTCGAGATGATGTCCTCGAGCCAGGGCAGCGTCGGCGGCTTCAAAGAGGCCATCGCCAAGATCGTCGGCGACTCCGTGTATTCCACGCTCAAGTGGGAGTCAGGAGTGCATCGCGTACAGCGAGTTCCGTCGACAGAGTCACAAGGCCGAATTCACACGTCGACGGCGACGGTGGCGGTGCTCCCGGAGGCCGAGGACCTCGACTTCGTGGTCGACCCTCAGGACATCCGCACCGACGTCTTCCGGGCGTCTGGCTCTGGTGGACAGCACGTCAATCGGACAGAGTCAGCGGTTCGCCTCACCCATCTCCCGACCGGCGTCGTCGTCTCGTGCCAGGACGAAAAGTCCCAGCATAAGAACAAGAGCAAGGCGATGGTCGTGATGAAGTCGCGTCTCTATGCCCTTGAGCGAGCGCGTATCGACGGAGAGCGGGCAGACGATCGACGGTCCCAAGTCGGAACCGGCGACAGATCCGAGCGAATTCGGACGTACAACTTCCCGCAGAACAGGATCACCGACCACCGTATCGGCCTCTCGGTCTACAAGCTCGACAAGTTCATCATGGGTGAGCTGGAAGAGGTGCTCGACGCACTGACCGCCGATAACCAGGCGAAACTCCTCCAGGCGGAAGAGGGCTACTGATGGAACACGACGTACGGCCCTGGGGCTCCTACACGGTCATCGACGAAGGCGAAGGCTTCAAGGTGAAGCGCATCGAAGTGCTCGCCAACAAGCGGCTGAGTTATCAGAAGCACAAACATCGAGCAGAGCACTGGTTTATCGTCAAGGGCGCGCCGGTCGTGACGCTCGATGGGGAAGAGATCGAGGTCCCCGCAGGGCAGGCCATCGACATCCCGCTCGGGTCGGCGCATCGCATCAGCAATCCGACCGATGAGCTCGTCATCTTCATCGAAGTGCAGCAAGGCGACTACCTCGGTGAGGACGATATCGAGAGGCTGCAGGACGACTATGGTCGCGCCTGAAGCATGAGCTGGTCGATGACGATCGAGGTCGCGTGGGGCGACATGGACGCGTTTGGACACGTTAACAACACCCGCTACTTCTCCTACTTCGAGATCGCGCGCATCGCTTGGTTTCAAGACGTCGGCGTGATGCCTGATGGAGAGGTCGGAGAGGTCGGGCCGATCCTCGCGTCTACCTCATGCCGCTTTAAGGTGCCGGTGAAGTTCCCCGACACTCTGACTCTCGAGGTCGAGGTGTTCGATGTCGGCGAGGATCGCTTTTCGCACCGCTACACCGCTCACAGCGAGTCGCTTGGCCGAATCGCGGCGATCGGTGAAGCGTTGGTCGTGGCCTACCACTACAAAGCCGGCGCGAAGTCGATGTTGCCCACGGGTTGGTCCATCGCATGAAATTGATCTCGGCCTCGACACCACTAGTTGAGCCAAGCAAAGAAACAAGGTCGGGTTTTTCCCTACATGAGTGAGATCGCCTACGCTGGAATCTCAGCAGCTCCAGCCGACCCAACGTCGACATGATTCAACGCGCCCTCGTAGTCTTCTTCACCTTCCTCTTCGTCACGCCGATCGTCATTGGGTGCGCCGGTATGATGCGCACGCCAGAAGCGGTACTGGAGGACCAGCTGCGCGCCTTCCATGCTCACTTACGCTGGGGCCGCATCGAAGAGGCCTCGACGTTCGTGGCCGACGGCCATCGGCAGGTATTCCTCGGCATGCACGAGGAGCTCGGTGACGAGTTCGAGGTCACCGAGTTCGAGATCGAGATGATCAACGTCGACCGCGCATCGGACACCGCGGAGGTGACAGTCTGGATGCAGTGGTTCCGGCTCCCGAGCACGCGGGTTGAAGATGCCACCTACCGCGAGACCTGGGGCTACAACGAAGAGGCCCGCGTGTGGATGCTCGACGAGCGTGTAGAGATCGACTGACCGTCCCGTGCGCTGATCCCCTGCGGCTGATCCCGTGGCATCGCCACGATGAGGTTCCCGGGACCACCGCGGCGCTCGAGCGGGTAGTCTGCCCGTCGTCAGAACCCGATCTTGCGCATGACAAAGCGAGGCAGATGCCGGATGACGAGCATCACGAGCCTCCAGATGGCGGGCGTATAGATGAGCGGCTTCCCGTTATCGATCGCCTTCAGGACATCCTTGGCGACACCCTCTGGCTCGCCAGCGAAAGGCGGCGGGTCCAGGCCAGCTGTCATGCCGGTTTTCACAAAGCCAGGCTTTACGCAGACCGTTACGAGGCCTTCCGACCGGAACTTGTGGTCGAGGGACTCCAAGTAGTGCGACAGCCCCGCTTTCGAAGACCCGTAGATCCCAACGGGTTTGCGGCCACGATCGCCGGCGACTGAGGAGAACACGCACAATGTGCCACCGCCGGCGGCGAGGAGCATCTTTCGGGTGTGCTCGCAGAAGGTAACGGTGTTGGCGAAGTTCACCGTGAGTAGCCGTCGCGCAAACTCGGTGTCGGCTTCGAGGGCGTCCTGGAGCCCAAACATCGCAGCGGTAACGACCACCGCGTCGATCTTGCCTAGTGCTTCTTCGGCGGCGGCAAGCGCCGGTGCGAAGGTATCTGGGTCCTCCAGATCGCAAATCGCAGTTCCAACGCAGCTACTTTCCGCTCTCGCACGAAGATCCTCGGCGCTCGCGTGCAAGTCGTCGGCGTTTCGACCGAGTAAGAAGATCGTGTCTCCACGGGCGGCAGCGGCACGAGCAATGGCTCGACCGATACCTTTGGTTGCACCAAGAATCGCGAAGTTCATTTGGATCCGGAGTTACGGGGCCCGCAGTGTAAGGGACGGACGTGAGCTTCGCCAATGGAGCGGTCGCTTCGACTCGTCCGCCGCGGCTCAGTGGCCGATAATATCACGTTGAGATGCCGGCTATACGGCCCGACTATATGCAAAATCGTGGCGAGGCTGTAGCTGCACCTTAGAGTGGGCAGGGCTGAGTCAACGGCCCTGCAGAGCCTCGGGCTTTGCGGCGCGTTTTACGGTGGGCGAGGCGTCGATCTTCACGGCGCGTTTTACAGTGGGCGAGGCGTCGGTGCAGACACCTCGACGGGTAAAGTCATCGGGGATTCGAAGACTTTTAGCGAAGGTTCTCCGTGTGTCTTCGTTTAGAGCAAACGGCAAATAGTTCCGATCACGTAGGGATTGTCTGGACAAACATGCCCATGATAGACATGTTGTCGTTTGCAAGCTTCGATAGTTGCCGCTCTTTCTCGAAGACTATAAGGCGAAGAATGAATTCCGAATTACGAAGATCAACCTGTCCGATTAGTTCCGCATTGGACCTCCTCGGGGACCGCTGGAGCCTTCTCGTCGTCCGCGACATCGCAATCGAAGGAAAGCACTACTTCAACGAGTTCTCTTCATCTGATGAAGGGATCTCGACGAACATCCTCAGCGACCGACTGCGTCGCTTGGAGCAGGATGGGATTCTCATGAAGAATGGTGATCCGACCGATGCTCGTCGCTCGGTCTACGCTCTGACCGAACGCGGCTTGGCGCTGGTCCCCATCATGGTCGAACTATCGGTTTGGAGTGCCAACCATGTGCCGGACAGCCGGACCGCGGATTCCTTTCAGGTCGTGGTTGATGCCGATCGTGAGGCCTGGATCGGCGCCGCTCGTTCAGGCGAACTGGTCCTCTAACGATCCAAGTACGCAGACCGAAGCTCTAGCCTCCGAGCATCCGGCGGGACTGGGCACTTCGGTAGTATTGCAGCGGGTCCCACTTTCGGCGGGCCTTTTGGAATTCAGGTAGGCGGGGATCCATCGCGGCGAAGTGTTCGGCTGTGGTGAAGGTGTCTTTGCTGAGGTAGATCCTGCCTCCTTCGCTAATGACGAACTCGTTGAGGTCAGCGACGAGTTGAGCCGTGATTGGGCGGATCGCGAAGTCGATCGCGATAGAGATGCCGGGCATCGGAAACGAGAGAAGGCCGTCACCCTGCTCTCCACAATCTTTGATTACGCAGAGGAACGACGCGCCGCCTTTGCCTGTGAGGAGTTCCAGGAATCGTCGCGCGGCTCCACGCCCAGCCTCGTTCGGCAGCACGCATTGGTACTGCGTGAATCCCGCCTTCCCGTACATGCGATTCCACATCCGAATCGCATCCAGCGGATAGAAGAACGAGTCTGGATGCTGAATGCCGCTCTTGTGGGCGGGGATCTGTTTCCAGAAATAGAGTCGGTTGAACATCGAGACCGTGAAGTCGTTGATCGTCCAAGAGGGGAAGACCGGCGGCATCGTCAGTCGACTCTTGAATGGAGGAGGCGTTGATGGCGCCTCCTCTTTCGTGGCCCAGCGGCCGCGCATCAGGATGCCTCGGCCGAGCGAGCCGCCTCGTGAAAGGCAGTCGATCCAGCCCATCGTCATCGGCCACTCGTCCGCTGAGTCCTTCAATCCATCGATGTATTCATCGATGTTGTTTACACGGAAGGACTCCTGCCAGATCCACGGGCTTGGGATCTTATCCATGGCGAACTCAACCTCTAGGATGTGTCCGGTAAGGCCCATGCCTCCAACGGTCGCCCAGAAGAGATCGGGATGCTCAGAGGGCGAACACTCCACGAGACCAGCCCCAACGCGCATCTTGAGCGCGCGGACGTGCTTTCCGAAGGTACCCGCCACGTGGTGGTTCTTGCCGTGTACGTCTGAGGCGACCATTCCGCCCAGAGTCACGAACTGCGTGCCCGGGGTAACCGGTGGAAAGTAGCCTTGGCGCAGGAAGATCTGATTGATCTGGTAGATCGTTAGCCCTGCCTCGGCGCGCATCACTCCTGTCTCGGGGTCGAACGAGAGGATACGATCTGCGAGGCTGGTCCCAGCGACGACCAGGTCGCCGGCGGCCGGCAGCGAGGAGTCCCCGTACGAGCGGCCTAGCCCTCGCGAGAGGTGCGCGTGTTCGGTGAGTTTGACCAGGTCTTCGCCCTGCATTTCGCGGGCGGGGACTCCGGTGTTGCCCCAGCCGGTGAGAAGAGGCGTTGGGCTGGCGGGCACAAGCGCAGTGTCGTCGCTCAAGGGTTCACTCTTATCTTGTTCAGGCAGTCCCGCTCTCGCGAACCGCGGTCTCCATGGCCTCTACAGCCTCACGAATCGCGTCCTCAATCGCAATGACGCTCGTAAGGTTGGCCATGCGTTTTCGCAAAACCGGATGCCCGGCTGTGCCCTTAAAGTACCACAACGCGTGCTTACGAAACTGAAGACATGTGCGCTTTTCGCCAAACGATTCGACGTAGAGTTCAAGGTGTCGGCCGACGACATGGCCAAATGCGCTAGGGGACCTGTCTACTTTGACGGTCTCTCCCCGCAGGTGAGCCGCCAATTCCTGGAAGACCCAGGGGTTTCCGAGGCAGCCACGCGCGATCATGACAGCGTCGCAGCCCGTGGACTGGAACATGCGGTCGCAGCTCTCGATGTCTCGCACGTCGCCGTTGCCTATCACGGTGATGTCTACTGCGGCCTTGAGCTTCGCGATGACGTCGAGATCTACGTGATGTTCGTACATGTCGGAGCGCGTGCGTCCGTGGATCGTTACGCCAGCAGCCCCGCCGTTCTGCAAGGCCATGCCGATCTCGACGGCGTTCGCGTCTTCCCATCCCGCACGTATTTTCGCCGTGATCGGGATGTCGACGGCAGCGCTCATCGCGGCAGCGATCGCTTCGACGCGTTTGGGATCCTTCAGCAGCGCCGCTCCGCGGCCGGTCTTCACCACCTTCTTCATGGGGCAACCCATGTTGACGTCGATCGAGTCGGCGCCCACAGCTGCGATCCTGCGCGCCGCCTCCGCTAGCTCTTCGGGCTCACAGCCGAAGAGTTGTACGGCGACGGGGTGCTCGTCTGGTTGGATATCGACAAGCGACCAGGTCTTCGGATCGTTCGCAACGATACCTTTCGCGCTGACCATTTCGGTCACCACCAAGCCCGCGCCGAACTCGCGACAGAGCTTCCGGTAGGGTGGGTTCGTCGCGCCAGCCATCGGCGCGAGCACGAGCGCTGGCTCGAAGGTGAGGGTGCCCAGCGAGGCGGTCGAGCTCACTGACTCATCGAGTCGAGGAACTCGGTGTTCGACACGGTCTTGCGAAGCTGATCGTGCACGAATGTCATCGCGTCGACGGTGTTGAGGCCGGTCAGGAAATGCTGTCGAAGCAGATAAATCCTGGAAAGTACGGGTGGCTCAAGCAGCAGCTCTTCCTTTCGGGTTCCGGACTTGTGCAGGTCGAGGCAGGGGAAGATTCGCTTCTCCATCAGCTTGCGATCGAGATGGAGTTCGCAGTTGCCGGTGCCCTTGAACTCTTCGAAGATGACCTCGTCCATCCGGCTGCCGGTATCGACAAGGGCGGTTGCGATGATCGTCAGAGAGCCGCCGTCTTCGATGTTGCGCGCCGCACCGAAGAACCGCTTGGGCTTGTGGAGCGCGTTGGAATCTACGCCACCTGAGAGGATCTTGCCCGATGGTGGAACGACCGAGTTGTAGGCCCTCGCTAGTCTGGTGATCGAGTCGAGTAGGATCACGACGTCCTCGCCCTTTTCCACTAGGCGCTTCGCACGCTCGAGCACCATCTCGGCGACCGCAATGTGTCGTTCGGCCGGCTCGTCGAACGTGGAGGCTAGGACGAGGCCGTCGACGCTGCGCGTCATGTCGGTGACCTCTTCCGGTCGCTCGTCGATCAGCAGCACCATCAGCACCGTTTCCGGATGGTTTTGGGTGATGGCGTTGGCGATCGCCTGCATCAGCATCGTCTTTCCTGCTCGGGGCGGGGCGACGATGAGAGCGCGCTGGCCCTTCCCGATCGGTGAGAAGAGGTCGAGCACTCGTGTAGAGAGCTGATCGGCATCGCCTTCGAGCTTGAGCTGCTCCTGAGGATAGAGCGGGGTCAGGTTGTCGAAGAACGGTTTGTCGGACGTATCGTCGGAGGTAACGCCGTTGATCTCCTCGACAGCCAACAACGCGTAGTAGCGCTCTTGATCTTTCGGCGGGCGGACACGGCCGAAGACGGTGTCGCCTTTGCGGAGGTTGAAGCGGCGAATCTGCGAGGGCGACACGTAGATGTCGTACGGGCAGGGCAAGTAGTTGTGCTCTGGAGCTCGCAAGAAGCCGAAGCCATCTTCGTGAACTTCCAAGCATCCCTCGGCGCGTTGGGTGATCTCATCGCAATCGAGCAGTTTGCCGATTGCGAGCACGAGATCTGATTTCCGCATTGAGATTGCGGCTTCGATGCCGAGGTCTTTGGCGAGGGCGAGCAGGTTGGCGGGCGTGAGTGCTTTGACGTCGGTGACGCGGAGCTCGAAGCTCTCCTCGTTCTGTTTAACGACGCCGGCGTCTACACCGGTCTGAGTGGGTGCGGCGGGCATGTGCGGGCGGGGTGGTGTCGCGCAGAGAAGGTGGGTCGACAACGACGCGTCGAGAAGCGCAACGAGGAGCTAAGGATTGTGGAGTGTCGGTACGCTATCGATCCGAAGCAGTCATGTCTATCGCTCGGTGAGTTTGACGCTGCCTTTCCTGATCTCGTATAGGAGTACCTCCCCCATAGTTTTCCGAACGCTGGATCAGATGCAGAACAAGCGAGAGCATAAGCGGCTCGACATCAATAAGGAGTTCGCCAGTATCGACGACTTCATCGCCGAGTACGTCACCGACATTAGTCGCGGTGGCGTATTTATCCGGTCGAAGCAGCCACTGCCGGTCGGCACCAAAGTCAATCTGAAGTTCTCTGTGATCTTGGACGACTTTGAGACGGTCGAGGGTGAAGGCGAGGTCGTGCGTCTACTGGATGATGGTGAGAGCACTGGAATGGGTGTGCAGTTCCTCTTCCTCACGGATGAATCGCGCGACATCGTTGAAGAGCTCGTTCGGCGCCAAGAAGCCGGTGAAATCTAGCGCACAGGAGCAAGTGATGGTCGCGCAAATGTTTCTGACGACTCGTCTCTTCTCCGAGTGTGTTGGACTGATTTGCCCGCCGAACCACGGGGGCTTGGGACCCAGACATCTAATTGGAGTGAACGCATGAATCGTCTTTCGTCGATCGTTTTTACCGCTGTCCTCATGGGTTCTCTCTCCGCTTGCGACGAGCCCGTGCCATCGAGCTTGGAAGTAGAAGAGGGCTTACCCGACGCTACAGATTCCGGGGCAGATCTATCCGCTTTCGACTCGGCACCTTCGGACGCGGCAGAGGACGTCGAGCCTGATCTGGTCGAGAATGATGCGCCTCCCACTCCAGACGCTGACGCTGGGCCCGTCGACAGCGACGGCGACGGAGTCATCGACGATCTTGACGCGTTCCCGGACGACGAGTCTGAGTGGCAAGACACGGACGGCGACGGGGTTGGGGACAACGCAGATGATTGCGACGACGATCCTGCCGATTCGGTCGACTCCGACGGTGATGGCGTCTGCGACGCGTCGGACCCCTGTCCTGACAACGGATCCGAAATGCAGGATAGCGATGGAGACGGCGTCTGCGACGTCGCCGATGCCTTTCCCGATGATCCGACCGAGAGCGTGGATAGCGACGGAGACGGCGTTGGCGATACGATTGACGATGATGACGACAACGACGGAATTCTGGACGAAGAAGAACTGGTCTTCGGTGAGGACTGCATGGTCTCGGATCCCACCGATGCCGACACCGATCGAGACGAAGTTCCCGATAACGTCGACCCCTATCCGCGCGACCCGTTCGCCGAGTTCATGCTGCGCGCGAACGCCCTGGGATCCATCGATCTATTTCTCTCGGAACGAGACGGCACTTTCCGTGAACCCGTACAGATCGGCGAGCCGATCGACGTTGATGGAACCCCGCTCAACTACACCGGATTCTCGATCGGCGATTTCGATCGGGACGGTCGGATGGACTTTACGGCCCACTCCGGTCGCCTTTACCCCGAGGTAGACGGCGACAGCCGCCGCAACTTCTACTTCTTCTTCCGGAACGACAAAGAGGATGAGTTCACCCAAGCGTTCATCGGCGTGACAGACCGTGTCGTCGCGGGCGCATTGGTCGATGCGAACTCTGACAATGTGCTCGACATAGCCAGATTTCAGCTCGATCGACCGGGCAATATCGCCGGCGGAGTGATTGAGATCTTCCTCAACAACTACGACTCCCGCGTCTCGTGCGTCTACAGCGCAGACCCGGCGGATCTCTGTTTCTTCCACCACGTGAGTACCGTCGACATTACGTCGGCGGTTGGTGGCGAGTGGGTAGCGCGCATGGCCCGCCAAGCCGTGAATCTAAACCCGGAAGAGGACGACCACCGTGACCTCACCATCATGACGTACGCGAGCGGTGGGAACTCTCCGACTGACGTCTACACCCTCGCCGGTAACGGTGATGGCACATTCTCTGCCCCTGAATTTGAGTTCACACACAACACCACACGCGCCCAAGCGCCAGGAAACACCTACCTCTTCGCTGACTTTAACGGAGACGGAGTCGGGGACATCCTCGTAGGATTCGACGACGACGGCGAGGCGGGCGGCGCATGGACTTACCTCGGCGATGGCAGCGGTGGATACATTGAGACCCCGATCGACGCGGTCGACCTGAACCCCACAAACGCCCGAGAGACCGGAGGCGGAGAGAACCTTGGCCGAACGAGCTCGGGGCGAACCTTCGACTTCGACTTCGACGGTGCGATGGACCTCATCGTTGGCTACGATCATCTCAGGTACGACTCGAGCTCACTCGGGCAGACTCGCCTCTATTCCGGCAACGGCGATGGCACCTTCGGCCCCGACTTCGCGGTCATCGGCGAGGAGACGACGGCGCGTCATAACTTCGCGATTCCGACTCGACTTTGCCCGGAGTTCTCTTTTGGCGACTAGGTCCGGGGCCCCTTCCACGACGCTCATTGCAACGCTTATCGCAGCGTCGCTCAGTAGCGGCTGCTCCGATGATCCGATCTACCTCGCAGACACAGGTTTGACCGAGGTCGAAGACACTTCTGCTGACACGGATGTTTCCGTCGCCGACGCCGAGCCAGACGTTGGTGGCAGCGCATGCGCGGCGATCTTCGACCCTGGGCTGAACTTCGACATAGACTTCACCGGCGAGAAGACTCAGATCCACGCCGACGCCGTGTTCGACGGGGAGTTCGTCTGGCTGGTCTACAACTCGCGCGGCGCCAACGGTGAGAACTTCGACCTTTGGATGGTCCAGATCTCCTGTGGAGCGTCGCCGGTCGCTCGGCCGCAGCTCGTCGCTGATTCCGGTAACGGGATCATCATCGAGCCTCAGATTGCGCGTGGCGGGGACGGCACCTTGCTGGTTGTCTGGCAGCTGGATGACCAATCCGGCTCTGACAACCTGAGCCTCTGGTCCAGAGCCTACGACACGGATGCCTCGCCAATTGCCGACGGCAGCCGGCTGCCTCTTTTTCGGGAGGGCGAAGCGAACTTAGGCAACGCCTGGATGGCCGCACTCGAACCCCGCGCCGGAGGATTTGCTCTGGCGGGTGCTTGGGCTCATCCAGAGGCCGAACGCTTCCAGGTGTTCGCCCAGTCACTAGACCCGTCTGGTCGGCCCATCGGTGATGCGATCGACTTGGAGCTAGAGCCGACGACGACCCAGGTGTTTCCTGCGCTGGCGGTGGGTGACTCCGATGTCGCCGTGATGTGGGAGCGTCAGCCTGATGAAGGAGAGGCAGAGCTGCGGGGCGCTCGCGTGGACCTCGCAAGCGGCTCGGTCAGTCAGCTGCAGACCTTCGCGGAGTCCGCCGGAGCTGCGGTAGCGTTCGATGGCCAGGGCTACGTCTGGGCGGGGTCGGTTGGAGGAGATATCCAGGTTTGGTCCGATGGCGGCGAGGTGCTCGCGGAACTAGGTACCAGCGCGGTCGACGTCGCGCCCGTCTTCGCCCGCAGCATCGCCGGTACTGAGCTTGGCGTGGTTTGGTACCGCCAGCAGTCTGGGAGCCGCTTCGACGTGGCAACCCATGTGCAGCCCGTCGGTGAGCCGTGGGAAGACTCTGTGGGCCGCGTGTTGTCGATCGGTGAGACCGCTGCGCCCTACTCGCCGGTGATCGTGCCGATAGATGGCGGATGGTTCTACGCGTGGTCCGGTGGAACGAGCCCGTTGTTCGAGATCCGCGCCCGCTTCGAGTCGGAGTAGGAGGCTGCGGATGGTGCGACCATAAAACTTCGTGCGCCTCAGACTTCGTGCGCCTCAAACTTCGTGCGCCTCAAACTTCGTGCGCCTCAAACTTTGTGCGCCTCGAACTTCGTGCGCCTCGAACTTCGTGCGCCTCAAACTTCGTGCGCCTCAAACTTCGTGCGCCTCAAACTTCGTGCGCCTCAAACTTCGTGCGCCTCAAACTTCGTGCGCCTCAAACTTCGTGCGCCTCAGACTTCGTGCGCCTCAAACTTCGTGCGCCTCAGACTTCGTGCGCCTCAAACTTCGTGCGCCCGACCCACCGAGAAGTCGGTGTTAGGCGGTCGGTCGCGAGGTCTGCGTTACGCGGCTTCGGGCTCGAGAGCCTCGCTCGGCCGGCTCGCCTACAGCCCCATCTCGAGGAAGTGCGTGAAGAGCGGGGTCCAGACCTGCCAGTTATGCCCACCGTCGAGTACTTCGTAAGCATTCTCGGGGAGGACAGCGGCTACCATGGAGGCGGGAGTGAACAGACGATCGTCCGCTCCTACTCCGAGTCGCAATTCTGGGCGCTCGGCACCGTTGCCGTAGCCCTGCAACCATGCCCATTGACGGCGGAAGAAGCTGGCTCGGTCGTCGGGCATCGAGTCGATGTCACCGGGTTCCCACGCCATCAGGCCGCCGGCGTCGGAGATCTCCTGAACGAGGTTGGGCGGGCCCAGGTAAGGGGCGAGCGCGATGACGCCGTCGATGATGTCCGCGTGCTCGTTGGCCGTGCTGATTGCGCCCGCTCCGCCCATCGAAATGCCGACCAACCAGATTTCATCAACGCCAGCCTCGACGGCAGGCGCGAGCACGTCTTCGTAGACGCGCTCGATTACCGTGCCGGTCCGGTAGTATCCAAAGTGTGCATCCAGCGCGACGACGTCGAAGTCGGCTGCGTGCTCGCCGATGATATCGATGAAGTCTGCGCGCTCGAAGCGGCGCGGCCTGTCACCATAGCCAGGAAAGAGCACGATGAGTCCGGCGTTCGGCGCGTCGGTGAGTTCGTGTTCGACAACCGTAAGTGGGTCTGTCGCCGAGCGCAGGGCGGCGCACGAGGGGAGCAGAGAGAGCACAAGAGTAGAAAGCAGGAGGCGTGAGAACATGGGAGTCCGGTTGGGAGTTGGTGCCCGCAGGCTGTAGCACAGCCAGTGTATTGGTTTCTTCCGAGAAGATGCTCGTTGCGACTTCAAAGATACGCTAGATCCACGTCTCGCTTGGAAACGCACTGACTTCGAAACCACTCAAATGACGAAACGAGCGGCGCTCTTCCCAGGGCAGGGAAGCCAGTTTGTCGGCATGGGAAAGGTCTTCCGTGGCCACACGGTCGGGGCTTCTGTCTTCGATGCAGCGGACACGACCTTGGGCTTTTCTCTCTCGAGCATCTGTTTCGAGGGCCCTACAGAGGAGCTAACTCTGACGCAGAACGCGCAGCCCGCTCTGGTAGCCCATAGCTACGCGACGCTACAGTCTCTGCGCCAGTTCGAGTCCGATTCGAAACAAGGGTGGACCGCAGTTGCGGGTCACTCCCTCGGTGAGTGGAGCGCGTTGGTGGCTGCGGGTGCGATGCCGTTAGAGGCAGCGCTGAAGCTCGTTCACCTTCGCGGGAAGCTGATGCAGAAAGCCGTGCCCGCCGGAGTCGGCGCCATGTCGGCGCTGATCGGGCTGGAGGCGGCTGTCGTTGAGCAGATCTGCCAGGACGCCGCTGGCTCCGAGGTGGTTTCTCCGGCGACCTATAATGGCAACGGCCAAATCGTTGTCTCGGGCCACGCTGCCGCCGTCGAACGCGCTGAAGTGCTGGCGATCGAGGCGGGAGCGCTCAAGGTGATGCGGCTTGAGGTGAGCGCGCCATTCCACTGCGCCTTGATGGAGCCCGCAATGGCACCATTGCGTGAGGCACTGGAGGCGACGGAGATTTCTCCACCGCTGATCCCGGTTTGTTCGACGGTCGACCTGAGTTGGCCAGCGGGTCCTGCCGACATTTGCCGAGTGTTGGTCGAGCAGCTGATCAAGCCAACGCGTTGGGATGAGGCAGTGCGGGCCGTGGTCGGGAGCGGTGCTGATGAGCTACATGTGATTGGCGCCGCGAAGTCGCTTGCGCGTACCGTGAAGCGATTGAGAACCGGCGCGACCGTCGTCGCGAGGACAGAAGGAGAGTTTGTATGAAGCGCGCGTTAGTGACCGGTGCGAGCCGTGGAATTGGGGCATCGATCGCCAAGCAGCTCGCTGCTGACGGGTTCTCGATCATCATCAACTACCGGTCCAGCGACGACGCTGCGGCCGAGGTGAAAGGAGCGATCGAGGCAGCCGGTGGCGAGGCGGTTCTCGCGAAGTTCGATGTCGCCAACCACGAGGAGACTACCGGAGTCATCGAGAAGCTCCTCGCGGACGACGATCGTCCGGTCGGGGCGATCGTGAACAACGCGGGTGTTGTCGCCGACGCCCCATTCCCTGCGATGGACTGGGAAGGCTGGCAGCGGGTGACGCGTACGACGCTGGACGGCTTCTACAACGTTACGAATCCGCTCGTCATGCACATGGTCCGACAGCGCTTCGGCCGCATCATCAACCTGTCATCGATCTCAGCAATTCGCGGAAATCGCGGACAAGTGAACTATTCTGCCGCCAAAGCTGGCATCATCGGCGCGACAAAGTCCCTCGCCATCGAATTGGCGAAGCGAAAAATCACCGTGAATGCAGTGGCTCCTGGCCTGATTGACACCGACATGATCGCCGACGTGCCTGACTTTGTGGTCAAGCAGATGATCCCGATGCGTCGTATTGGCCAGCCCCAGGAGGTCGCCGACTTGGTCAGCTTTCTGGCGAGCGACAAAGCCGCCTATATCACGGGACAAGTAATCCGAATCGACGGAGGATTTACCTGATGCCGCAATGGGATGTGATCGTCATTGGTGCTGGGCCAGCGGGCGCCACCGCCGCTGCTGTACTGGCAAAAGAAGGCGCAAAGACGCTGGTCTTGGACCGAGATGAGTTTCCGCGCTTTCACATCGGTGAGTCGCTGCTTCCATTTGGACTGCCGGTTCACGAACGAATCGGGCTTGAGCTCGACGACACTGTGGCTTTGCGCAAACGCGGCGCACAGTTCGTGTGCGAAGAGTCCAACCGAGTCGCGGCCTTCGACTTCGGCCAAGCGCTGCCTGGGCCCCCCCGTCATGCCTACCACGTCGACCGCTCCATCTTTGATGGCCTGGTCCGCGACTGTGCCCTCGAGCATGGAGCCGAGGTGCGCCATGGCGTGGTCGTGCGCGATGTTCAAACCTCAGAGGAGACCGCTACCGTTGTCACCGAGGGCGGAGAACTCACCGCACGGTTCGTGATCGATGCGACTGGCCAGGGCCGCTTGCTCGGTAAGAGAAAGAAGTCGATTCGGCCGTACCGACACTTCGGAAAGGCGGCGGTCTTCGCCCACTTTGATGGGCTCTCGGACGCAGGCCTGGAACTGATCGGCGAGGGTAACGACATCCGAATCATGATGGTTCCGGACGGTTGGGCGTGGGTTATTCCTCTGCCGAACCGTCGGCTCTCCATCGGGCTCGTCTCGCGCCTGCAGGGCCTCAACGTGGAGGACTTCGAGAACTACGTCGCCAACTCGCCGCTGCTCAGCGCGATGACTGCCGGTTGCGCGGTGTCGAAGCCACAAATGCTCGGCAACTTCAGCTTCAAGAATACGGAAGCTTACGGGCAGCGCTATGCATGCGTTGGAGACGCTGCGTGCTTCATCGACCCCGTGTTTTCCTCGGGCGTCTGCCTCGGGATGAACAGCGCGGTGAAGGCAGCGGACCGTCTGTTGGTGGCGCTGGCCTCAGGAACCGAAGCGGATCCGGAGCTGATGATTCCGCTTCAGACGGAGCTGAACGTCGCCTACGACACGTTCTGCTCGATGGTTTACCGCTTCTACAATACGCGGTTCGTCGACAATATGATCTTCGGCGCGCCCGACGATGGAGATCTAAAACCAGCGGTGACCAGCGTTCTTGGTGGCGACGTGTGGCGTAAAGACAACGTCTTCCGCGACATGCTCTTGCGCGCTCGGTCGCAGCCGTGGCAGGACGCAGATACCGTCTCACCGCCAGCCGCATGAGCCTCAAACCGCTGCCCATTACGGGCTTCAATCTTTGTAACGCCCTCGGGAAAAATCGAGCGGAAGTCCGCGACGCGCTTTACGCGGGTCGCCACGGCCTGACGCCAAGTAAGATCGACGTGCCCTTCGAGACCGTCGTCGGTGCGCTCAGCGCCGAGCTGCCCGAGCTGCCCGCATCGGCGCAGCCTTGGTCAACCCGTAGCGCGCGGATCGCCGCGATGATGTTGCAGGACCTCGAAGATCCGCTTCGCAAGATGCGCGAGAAGTACCGTCCTGAGCGCATTGGTATCCTCATGGGGACCAGCACTGCCGGCGCTGACGTTACCGAAGCGGCCTACAAACACTTCGTGCAGGAAGGCTCGCTGCCGGAAGGCTACGACCTGTGGCGCCACCACACCTATGGGGCAATCCTCGAGGTCGTGCGACAGCTCACCGGCGCCGAAGGTCCCGCGTGGATGCACTCCACGGCGTGTACTTCGAGCGCGAAGCCCTTGGCGTCCGCTCGTCGGTTGATTCGCGCGGGAGTGCTCGACGCCGCGATCGTCGGCGGGATCGACACGCTGTGCGCGATGACGCTCTGTGGATTCCACACGCTGGGCGCACTCTCCGGCCCCGAGTGTCGGCCGTTCGGCCAAGGCCGAACGGGCATTAACATCGGTGAGGGCGGCGCAATCTTGCTCGTCGAGCGGGAAGGCGACGCTGAAGCACTCTTGGAAGCCGTCGGAGAGAGCTCGGACGCCTACCACATTAGCGCGCCCCATCCGGACGGGCTCGGCGCGACGATCGCGATGCGGCGAGCGCTTGAAGAGGCCGGCTGTAGGCCCGAAGACATTCATCACATCAATGCCCACGGTACTGGCACGCCGCTGAACGATTCCGCGGAATCCAAGGCGATTGAGGCGGTATTCGGTATCGAGGTTCCGGTGGTTTCGACGAAGGCCTATACTGGTCATACACTCGGAGCAGCGGGCGCGACGGAAGCAGCGATCGCGCTCTTCTCTATCCTCGAGGGGTGGGCGCCAGGCTCGCTGCGGCTCGATCCGAAGGACGAGAAGATCAACATCAACGTGCTGACTGAGCGGCAGACCGGTACTTTCAAGCGAGTGCTGTCGAACTCCTTCGCGTTCGGCGGCAACAACGTCAGCGTTCTCTTGGGGGCTTCATGACGCTCGAATTCGCGGTCGTTGGCGCAGGCGTCTCGTTGCCCGGCTTCTCTAGTCTGGACGCGTGGCGCGTCGGTGAAGCAGACCCCGAAGCGAAGCCTATCGGCGAGATCATTGAACGTCGTTCCCGCCGCCGCTCGAGTCTCTTCACACGAGCGCTCGCCGACTCGTACGCGCAGGCGCTGAGTCAGTCTGAGCTTGACCCCGCCGAAGTGAGCGCGGTCTTCGGATCGGCGCTGGGAGAGGTCGCCACGATGGTCGGTCTCCTCGAACAGATGTGGCGCGAGGCCGGCCCGCTCTCTCCAATGGCGTTCGCCATGAGCGTCCATAACGCCGCCGCCGGCGTGGTCTCAATCTCGACGAAGAATCGCGGCTACACGACGTCATCAGGCGCTGATTTCGACACTCCGGCGATGGCCATCATGGAGGCCGCCGGTCTGCTCGCCGACGGCTCTCCCACCATCGTCGTCGTGGGCGACGGCTCCGTGCCCGAAAAGCTGGTACGAGGTGACGCGGGTTGGTGCATGCTTAGTGCGGCCCTCGCGCTGGTTCCGAGCGAAGGGGCTCCCGATGATGCCCCTCGATTGGTTTTGCCGACGATGGCGGAAGCCGACCTCGCTCCTGCCGATCTGGACGGCGCGGCCTCGCGCAACCCATGCGCTGGCATGCTGGATCTGATCGACGCGCTTGAGCGGGGGAAGTCAGGAATCATCAGGCTCGATCGCGGCAGAGGCCGCGGCTGGTCCGCGGAGCTTCGCTTCCCGTGACCTTCCCGCCATTTCAGGATTTGGTGCCTCATGAGGCGCCGATGGTGCTTCTCGATGAGATGGTCGCGTGGGCGCCCGGTTCGGCCACCTGCACGCTAGAGATCCGCGACGGCGCTCCCTTTGAGAAGGAAGGCAGCGTCAACACCGTCGTTGCGATTGAGTACATGGCTCAAGCCGTCGCTGCCTGCCTCGGCTACGAGGCCTTCACCGGCGGAGAGGGCGTCCGCGTCGGAATGATCATCGCCTGCCGCAAGTTCGACATCGATGTGCCGTCGGTCGCCGTGGGCGACGAGTTGCGGATCGCCGTAGAGCGCATTCGCGGCAACGAAATGCTGAGCCACTTCAATTGCGAGACCTGGCGAGCAGATGAGCGGATTTGTTTCGCCGTTCTCACGCTCTTTCATGCCGAAGAGCCTCCGGAATGAGGTGCGGGTGAATCGCTTCCCGGAGGTCTCGCCGTGAGCGCTATCCCGCGCAGGCGACCAGGGCGTCCTGAAGCGGCGCGGCGGCATCGATGAAGCAGAAGTTCAAGTCGATGCTCAGGTCGGCGCAGAGCTCGTATTCGAAATCGCCCGGTGACGGACATTCGGCACAGGCGCTGCGTGCGATGACGAAGGACTCCGCCACGCACAAGACGAATGGGACCGCGTAGGATGGGTTCGCCGCGAAGACCGACTGCTCGCACTCCGAGAGACCGGGATCCCAGTAATCCTCGACCGTTGAGCGGCAGGTGCTGGCGTCCGCGAACTCGGGGCCGACGTAGCAGGAGCAGTACTGGTCGACGTAGGAGGAGCGCTGGTTGAGGAGCCCGCGCATAGCGTCGCCAACATCGCCATCGAGATCGGTCGTTCCGCCATCGCCTGGCCCGGCGCCGGGGTCTACACCGTCTTCGCAGGCCTGGAGAGCGTTCGCGAGCGTGGCGGGAACGCGGGTGTCACACTCGCCGAAGGTGGCGCCGACAACGTCGTAGCATGCGTTGAATGCGTCCTCGTTTTCGGGGCAGACTGAGAAGCAGGTGGCCAGCTCGTGAACGCCGGCGGCGTAGCAGAGCGAATTGGTGACGGCGGCTGCCTCATTCTCCAACATCGCCATTCGGACGCAGGCATCTGGTTGGAAGGCGTCGGCTCCTGGCTGGTCTGCCTCGCAGTCGCCGCGCAGTCCGTCGTAGCCGGCGTCGGTGAAGCAGTCGCAGTAGGCGTCGACATAAGCGTCGTTGGCCTCGATCTGGCAGGCGATTGCTCCGTCGAGGTTGTTCGAGGAGCAGGCCGCGGCGTCGTCGGGCGCCGTCGGTCTGTCCGGATTTGTCCCGGGCTCGTCCGTTCCTGGCTGGTCCGTCGTCGTCGTGTCGTCGTCCGGCGTCTCGGAATCAGGTTCGTCGGTGTTGGAGTCGGTGGCGGCGTCGCCGCGCCCATCATCAGGTCGACCGGTCTCTTCGGTTTCCGCCGAGGAGTTGTCGGAATCGTCGACTTCGCCGCAAGCAGCGAGAAGGAGAAGGCAGGACACTAGGGCAGGCTTACGCACGACGGACTCCACGTTTGAGTTGTAGGGATTGTCCGGGATCATGTTCATTTGTAAAACTGAAACGTTTTGAATAACCGATTCGGTTTTAAAGAACCTGATGTGCGGTGACCGCGTGTCGTGACCCATCGACAGCGATACCTACCTCATCCCGATCAACGGACCGTAGAGGCACCATGAGCGAAGCGAATCGTGCCCGATGTCCTCCCGATCAGCGGACCGTAGAGGCACCATGAGCGAAGCGAATGGTGCCCGACGTCCTCCCGATCAACGAACCGTAGGGGCACCATGAGCGAAGCGAATCGTG
>JBLHWZ010000026.1:0-32131 GCA_047629415.1 Bradymonadia bacterium
AGCGGTGCCAGCTTAGAGACTCCTGGGAGCTGCGCCTCGAACTCAGCTAGCCGATCACTGACGCCATTCAGCCTGTCTTCAACAATCTCGTCGAGAGACCCAGCGCGCGGCGAGGCACCGGTGAGCATGTAGAGTAGGACCAAGCCGAGCGAGAAAACATCTGATCGCGCGTCGACCGAGTGCCCAACAAGGAGCTGTTCTGGCGCGGCATAGAGCGGGGTTCCGAAGACGGTATCCGGGGACTCCAACATTCCCTGTAACCGGACCAGACCGAAGTCGAGAACTCGAACGAAGCGTCCGCCAGCCGGAAGCTGCTGAACCATGATGCTCGATGGCTTCACATCCCGATGAACCATACCGAGCCCATGGGCCTCGTGAAGCCCTTGTGCCACCTGGCGAACGACATCTAGCGCCTGAGGGACGGGTAGGGGACCAGACCGACCTACGAGCGTTGCGAGCGTGCATCCGTCAACGAACTCTGAGATTACGAGGAGCCTCTCGCCGAGCAATTCGTGCAACTCGTAGATAGGAGCGACGTGAGGATTCCCGAGCTGGACGAGAGCCTGAGCTTCTCGCTCTACTGCCTCCCTTTCCGCGCGCTCAACACCCGCAAGCTCGATCACTTTCGCGGCATAGTGCCGCTTCAGATAGAGATCGAGTGCGCGATAAACAGTGCCGGACGAGCCTTCCGCGATGAACTGGACGAGCAAGAACTTACCGGCAAATACCGCGCCCAAGTAGGGCAGGCCCGACGCTTCCTTCGGTGGCCAGCCCTCCGCAGGTCGGGAGGAGCCGCAGGTCCCGCAGCGCCGCCCATCTGCAATGCTCGTGCAAAGCGTGCAGTAGCCGTTCGTTTGAGGCGGCACGATGACCGTTGCTGAGCTCAACGAAACAGGCGTGAAGTTCGACGAGACCGCGCGAGTTGTCGCTCTCACCTGAAGCCGAGTGGCCAGCGAGTTCTTCAGCAGCGTTCGCATGATGAAATCGTCGGCGCCGCTCTGCAGCGCGCGCTGAATTAGGGGAAGGTCGGTCGAGCCACCGAGAACGAGGATCGGCAGGCGAGGTCGCCGAGGATCCCTAAGGGCATCGACGAGGTCGACTGCGCTCCGAAGTCTGAGGTCGATGAGCACCGCCCC
The DNA here is from genome assembly GCA_047629415.1 of Bradymonadia bacterium. Lineage (GTDB taxonomy): Bacteria > Myxococcota_A > Bradymonadia > REDH01 > REDH01 > CBDUJZ01. Next base: position 1,137 of record JBLHWZ010000026.1, read on the forward strand.
AATGTCACCGCGGTCCACCTCGGCAAGCGCAGCTATCGCGGTCTCCGAGGAGGAAGCGCTGAGGTCGGCGGTGTGCAGCACAGACCGAACTTCCGAGCGGAGAGACTCGTCTTTCGACACAATTAGAACGAGCGGGTTTTTCACTCAGACTCGTCCGTTTCGCGCTCTCGTCGCTCGATTGCCCCCATCGGTACAACCGGCGTGACGAAGTTGTTCGCGCGGCTTGGTCGCACCTCCTCGGATAGGGCAACCGGGTTTTTGCTGGGGCGTGCTGCGGTGCGAGAACCAGTCCCTCTCAAGATGCTCGCTCCGCCGATTCCATCGCTCGGAGCCAAGTTAGCCCGCCTGCCTGCGATAAGTGATGGAACCGCAGGTGGATCGTTAGTTGAGACCGCCGGCGCAGAGGGAGCGGGCATTGGTACGCTGGCCGGAGAGCCCTTGGGGACGGTCGAGTTCGGGACGATTGCAGGTGCACTAGTCGTTCGCTTTCTCAGAACCCCCGCGAACGGCGCCAGCTTCTCTTCCAAAATATCGGCTGGCGCTGGGGGACCGGTGAAAGTGCGCTTGCGTGCGGCCAGATGCTCTTTGATCGACCGTGGCGATCCAGAACTCGACGGCCGTGGCACGGCGGTGGAATGGGAGCCGCGACCCGACGCGTCCGACTCGCTCTCGCCGCGCGTTGCAGGAACCGTGCGGTTGCTGCCAGTCGAAGGCCGCCGCACTACGCCAGACTGAGAGGGTGAGTCGAATTCGGCGCGGGCCACAGGGAACTCACCTGTGGTGTTGCGCTGGAAAATCCCGGAGCTTCGTCTGGACTCAAACTCCGCCCGGCCCGGTCCGCTACCTGCGCGCTCGAATACCTTCGACTTCGACCTCGTATCGAATTCGCCGTGCGCGACGTCGTGCAATCCCGAACTGGGCCTGCGGAGGATCCCGGAGGAACTCGTGCCGTCAAACGCATCGGGGGAGGGCGCACCGAACTCGCCGCCCAGCACTCGGTGAGTTCCGGAAGAGCTTGCTGCGTTGAACCCACCCGAGCCGGTGTTCTCGCGGGGTGCGAGAGTCGCCTTGGGGTGGCTCGTGCCGCTGCGCCCGAATGTGTCGGATGACGGGCGAGTGTCAAAGGCTCCGCTCTTGACGTCAGAATTGCTCATCGCGCCGCCCGCGGATGGCTCGGTCCCCGAGGTCTCCGGCGAGCATGTGGCCGAGTCGGGCTCCGACGCTCCGTCTTCTTGCACGGAACTGGAACGAGTGAAGTCCTCGGTCAATTCATCAGTACCAGTCTCGACGCGGCGATAGATTCCGCTGCCCTTGGAGCGCCGAACACTTGGTTCCGCAACAAACCCGGAGACGTCATGCGAGCCCGTTTGGGCGGTGCGGTGCACACCGCTGCCGGTTGTCCTGCGTGACGCGGTGTCGATCCACTCGCCTCGTGTGACGAACTCGGGCACATCATGGCCACCCGTCTGCGCGATGCGATGGACACCGGTGCCGATCGTTCTGCGCGCGGCTGTCTCGCTCGACCGCCGAATTTTGGGGTGACGGACCGAGCTTATGGGCGTCTCATGCGCGAAGTCGTCGGGGACTGTTTCGAAGGCAGCGCTGCGGCGGTATTCGAACTCGGTGGCGGCTTCGGACCGTTTCAGCACTTCCGTCTTTCCGGCCTGCTCGGCCGCCGCCGCGTCCCAATCCATCGCTGCCTTGCGGGCATCGCCTGCCACGATCACGTTGGACGACGTCGAGCGACCGGCCCGCCTCAGCGTCAATGCAGACTCCGCGAATTTCCCTTGCTCAGCGAGCCACTCACGAACGTTGCGTTCGGCCTGCTTCCGATGCGAGACCCACTCGAAGAAGGGGCCTGCAACGTCGAGTTGCGCGCTACGAACGAGCGCACCGGGGCTCGTGAGAACACGCATAACCGGGCTGTGCATTTTCGCTGTTGCTTGGTCGGAATCGAGCCGGATCGAGGCTGGCTCCACTCGTTCGCCGCGGTTGTTTATCACCAAACGAACGGTAGGCTGGTCGTACTTGCTGGGGGATGGGCCGGCCCGCAACACGACCCCGCGATAGCCGCTATTGAGCTCGACCGCGGCCCCTCGGGGGATGAGGCCGATCGCGTCGATGAGGAGATCGAGCGTCATGTGGGCGACATCCGAGCTCGCCTTACGCCGGAGGACCTCGACGGCGCCGTCAGCTGCTAACTGAGTGCCGCCGTGGCCGCGACTCAAGAGCTCGGTGAATCGTCGCGCGGTCGCGATGATGTGCGCGTCGATGGTCGGCTCGACGCCATCCGGATAGATTTCGGTCGCGCTGACCCCGAGCAACATGCGCTGCGCTTCGAAGGTCACGATCGTTCGTTCGACGCTGTCGCCTCGGAGGTCACCCATCGCCATGTGAATGAGGGCGGTGGAGATCGACAAATCCGCGTTCTCATCGTCCTTGCTCGCAGGCCTGTGTCGTCCCACGTCAAGTAGCAGTGCAGACATGCAAACGCGGGAGAGCGTCGACTCATGAGTCGTAAACCGGCGCGTCATCGCCACGGCCAGGATCGCGCTGTTGACAGCGAGCTTGGCGTTGTCAGGCTCCAAGTGCTTGGCGAGAATAACGTCGAGAACAACCGGGCGGTCCGCGTAGTTTACCGTCGCGAGCTGGCGTGCCATGCGCTTGAAGTATCCAGCTAAGTCAAAGCCGCCATGTTCGATGGACTGGAAGAGTCGTCGAATGACGAGGACAGCGAGCGCGTAGGTCAGGAGGACGCGCTCAAGTAAGCTCAGACGGTCGTCCTCTAATCCTAACAACAGGTTCGGATTGACGAGGCGGAGGCGAATGTGAGGCGTAAGGAAGCCGCCGTCCTCGAGGCGGGTAGCGGCGGTGTCTGCGTCGACGAAGAGCCCGAGCAGCGCGCGGAGGTCCGACTCCGCGACACCTTTGCCGATCGTGATCGAGTTGACATGAACCTGGGAGAGAAACTCCGAGAAGTCCATTGCTGATCGGTAGACGTCGGGCGGTGCCTGCAGCAGTTGCCCGTTTACGATGCATGTATCGTCCGCGAAGATCAGCGTGATGCCTTCCGACTCGAACGCGTCTAGCTGCCTCAGTGCGTTGAGCGTGGCGGTGATCGCCAAGTCGATCGCGTCGTTCTCCATGGCGTGGAAGGTGCCCACCCGGAAGAGGCGGTACACAGCCTGGATGATGCCTTGGATGAGAATGGGGTCTAAGCGTCCTGTTTCCATGCTTAGGCCTCCGGGTCGGCGGTATGCCGTGTGGCCAGTTCTCGATCGAGATCAGCGATTCGTTTCGCAACCACAACGGCCGCTTTTGCGGCGGCCGATTGAAGTTCTTTCGCGTTCCACCAGCGCTTCTTCGCTGCCGCTCTCAACGCGTCGACAGCCCCCTCCGAGAACGCTGAGTCCGCCAGGATCTCCACCGCGGCCAGCCGGCTCGAGTCGAGGTTTTCGTCAGCGGTGAGCCCGTGGCTCTTCACGAGTTCCGCGAGCTTGAATTCGCCCTCGTCGTCTGTGATCGCGACAGCGGTCGCCATGACCGCGCGCCGCTCCGCCAATGGAAGCTGGTGGAAGCCGCGCTCGGCGAGTCTATCAAGTAGATCGCGCGCACCCTCAGTCAGCTTGTTTCGACCGATCGTCTCGACCGCGCGCTGCCGAATCCGTACGTCTTCGTGGCGGATCAGCTTCCTCAACTCACGGTAGGCTCGGCTCGGGGCGTATCGAGCGAGGACCTCGGCGGCTTCTACCCGTATCTTCGCGTGCTTGCTCTCGAACGCATGCGAGATCGCGTCGATGGTGGCTGCACTCAGGTGCTCGGTGAGGATCGCCAGCAAGTTGGTGCCAAGCAGCGGGTCGACGACCGAGAGCTGCTTACCGAGCTCCGTCTCAAATCCTCCAGCGTTGCTGGAAACATAGTCCAGTAGAAGCCCAAGTATGGTGCGGTCATGACACCGCCCAAGTGCCTCGACAACGGCTGGCATGTGCTCGCGGGGCGTCCACTCAAGCAAGAGTTTGAGCCTGTCCGCTAGGAACGGCAATTCGTCACCGTACACGTAGCGGACGTTGTGCGGCACGAGCCTGCGCATCACGTCAACGAACCGCCCGTTCTCGATGAAGGGTCGCGCGAGCTCGGCGGTTACCTCTGGATCGTTGAGCGACTCGGAGATCCCAGCGAAGAGCGCAAGTGCGTCGGAGAGCCGGTCCGATTCGATCGCGACACGCACTGACGTGGCATACGGGCGCATCACCATCTCGGAGTCACCACGCTCCCGCGCGTCGACGAGGGAGACCGACATGATCTCGGCGAGGCGTCCGCGCCAGAGTGGCACCATCTGTTGCGCAGCGGTGTCGAGCTCGGTGAGCAGCGCGGGAGCCATATCAAGGAGCGACGTTCTTGCGACGACGTACTCGACCTGCTCCTCCTCCCTGTCCGCCGCTTCATCTGCTCCCTCGTCGCCGGAGAGCCTCGCGGCGATCGTCGCCCGCAGATGATCGATCGCGTCGGCTTTCATATCTTGAAGCTCGTTGTCGAGACGCTCGTAGTCCTCGACGTCTTGCAGCACGACCGCGCTGACGAGTTCGCAGCGAACGAACTTAAACTCGCGCTGCCAGAACATCGTGGCGAGGTCGTCCTCGAGGGCTAGGTCTTCGTCTGGGTCCAACGTCAACCAGCGAAGGAACTCCTTACACTCGTCTTCGTCGAGGCCCGGCAAGAGGTGCATCTTACGGAAACCGGCGTCGAAGATGTTGTAGGTGATTTTGTCGTACGGGTTGTCGGGCTCCCAGAACGCCTCACCCCGATATTCAAAGGAATAGGGCCGCACGATCCAGAACATGCCCTCGTCATCATCCGAGACAGCCTCGAGCACATTCTCAACGAGGTACTCGAGTCGAACAGTTGTCTCGCCGTGTTCCCACCCATGTCTTCGAGCGGCATAGAGGACATTCTCAACGAGACGGAAGAGCTTCCGAAGAACTTCTGCTGATCGCCAAGCCCCCGTCTCTTCCCGGTCTAACTCCTCCGCGGAGCTGTAAAACTTCGCGAGGATGGCCTTCAGCGCTAACTGCCGGTCGTCGGCGTTGTTCACCAGGCGGACAGAGCTTGCGCCGAGGACCTCCGCGACGGCGGCGCGGAACTCGGCTGCGCTAGAAAATCGATCGGACGGTGAATGGGAGACCGCTCGGTCGACCAGGGCACAGAGAGCCGCGGGAAGATTTGGAGCGAGAGACGCAAGCGCCGGGATCTTCCCGTAGGGAATTCGACCGGGGATATCCGGTGCCGTCTGGTCGGTCCAGCCGGCCTCTCCGCTGGAGTCTCCGATCTGCCGACCAGTGAGCATCGTAAAGAGGCAAGCGCCGAGCGAGTAGAAGTCGCAGCGATGGTCGCCCAGCGCATCCTCAGAGATCAGCAGCTCCGGCGCGATGTAGCCATGGAGATCGGAGTTGAACGCCTGCAACGATTGCCGACCGGGTTCGCCCGCCACGAACGCGGAGCCGAAGTCGAAGACGCGGATCTCGCCTTCGACCGTCAGGTAGAGGTTGAACGGCGCCAAGTTCCGATAGTGCACGCCGTGCTCATGGCAGAACTGCAGAAAGTCCAACGCCTCAAGTGCGATGAGGAGCGTTGAGGTCGCAGCGAGATGCCCGTTATGGAGTTCGATCAGACGAGTGATGTCGCGGCCGAATAGGCGCGGCATGATCAAGAACGGCTCGCCGGACTTCGTGATGTCGTTCAAGAGCACATCGACTGCGGCGGGATGCTCGATGAAACGAGAGATATTGGCTTCACGGAAGAGTCGTCGCCGAACCCGCTCGTCTCCCTTGAACTCTGGGCTCATCACCTTCACGGCGGCGCGGCCGCCGTCTTGATTGGAAGCTGCGTAGACCGCGGCTACACGGCCTCTTCCGATCGGAGCGTCGAGTCTCCAGCCTGACAGGATTTGTCCGACTCGCGGGTCGATCTCGGGCTTCTGCTCTTCAAGCTCTTCCGGGGTTGCCGAAAGCGCTTTCCCGGCGGCGACTGAGAGTGAACTCGCGTCGATCCCTTCCCTCGTCTCCTCTATCGCCGCGGAGGGCTCCTCTGAAGGCACCTCGAGTGCATGCGAAGCCGGCTTGATTTCCTCCGGTGTGTCGGGCGAATCAGGGGACATTGAGTGACTCCACGTTAGTGCCCTACGACCCTACGCGACGCAGGTTCGCGGTGGCAAGCCAAGCCATGCAATCCCCCAAACGGGGGGGTAGAATCGTGTCAGACCGACGCCCAAACGGGGGTGGAGTCGCGTCAGAACGACCTGGTTACGGCGACGCGTTCTCCGGTCTCCAAGCAGACTGCGGTCAACTCCCGCCCCCACACGCATCCAGTGTCGAGGCTCATCCAGTCGGCTCCCTGGGTGAACCCCAATGCGGCCCAATGGCCGAACACTACAGGCATCTTGCTGGCTCGAGCCTCGAACCAGGGACGTAGCCAAGAGGGGGCATCGGGAGGGCCGCCTTTGAATCGAAAGTCGGGCTTTCCATCTGCGTCGACCATACGAATCCGAGTGAAGACCTGAAAAGCGGCCGCTTCTGGGGATGGCGTCTTGCCGAACGTATCCACGAGAAAGTCGACATAGCGGTCGGAGCGCAGCTTCGCCTCGATCCGTGCGGCCCACAGCTCGATGTCGTCATCACTCCACTCGGGCAGAAGTCCGGCGTGTACGACGCGCCAACCAGCGATCGTAGATGTGACGGGAAGGTGTCGGATCCAGTCGATAAGATCCGCGCGATCGGGCGCACCCAGAATATCGTCCAGCGTGTCCGCCTTCTTGGTCGTTCTGATTCCGGCGGCGACGGCGAGGAGATGGACCTCGTGATTGCCGATGACGGTGAGATTTGCGCTGCGCTTGGCGCGTCGAAGTGCCTTGAGTGACGCAGGTCCGCGGTTCACGACGTCGCCCACGAGTACTAGGCGATCATCAGGCCGGTTCCGATGGATCTGCTTTAATATCGCTTTGAATTCGGCGTCGCACCCTTGGATGTCGCCGATCGCCCAAGTTGCCATGTAGGGTTGCGTCGGAGGAGGTACGACAGAGTCCATAGTCGTTCCCACCGCAGGGGCCAACGACGATCCGTCGACCCCTCGGATGTTGGCAACTTCGGCTCTGATCTCGTACTACTCGTGAGTAGAGTAGCCTCGCGCGTTTGCGTGTTGTGCAGCACCCCCGCCGGCAGTGTGGGTGCAGGTCCTACGATGTAGGACACGACGGCGAAGTGCGCTCAGCCCCCTCAAACTGAATCCGCTTGATGCAATACGGAGAGCTTCATGGGTAACGGCGAAGACCAGGACGATCGATTCCCATCCGCTGGCTGGTCGGCCTCGGTCCCCATCGTCGACGAAGACGAAGTCGCGCGACTACGCGAGGAAGCGACCGCAGACGCCGAGGCGTCGGTGTCTCTCGACGACGAGACGGAAGCGTTCCTCGACAGCGAGAGTCCGGGCGGACTTCAGGAAGAGGTCGACGCCATCGAGTTCGACCTTCAACTCGACTCGTCTGTGCCAGTAGACGCATCAGGCGGGCAGATTCCCCCACATGAAGGGCAGCTCTCGGATGAAAATCGTGCACCTAACATGACGATGGCTGGCGGTCCGTTTGCCGCCGCTGCGGAATCTGGTTTAGGCGCTGAATTGGCAGTCTCCTCGGAGAGCTCAACTGCGAGCGCAACGTTCTCCACCGAGAGTGGTGTCGAGTTTTACCCGGATGAGTCGATCTCGCGACAAGAGCAGCCGACGCTCGACGGCGAGGAACTCCAGATGTCATCCGAGCTGCCAGCGACTAGCGGCAGCGCGGAGCCGGAGCGCTTCTCAAGCGAGAGCTACTCACGGTCTGAGTCGGGTTCAGTTTCGCGTTCTGAGAGCGCCTCCGATTCTCTTTCGGAGAGCGGAGCGTCGTCTCGGTCCGAAGAAAATGGGGAGCATTCGGACGTTGGCGAACGGGGCGGAGAGTCGCGCGCGGCGAGCGCGGTAGGTGATGATTCCGCTATGTTTGATGCCGCCCAGCCAGGGCAGCACGCCACAGTCGAGGTGGATGTAACCGGCGAGTCCGATACGGAAGCCCCCAGTGTCTCCGGCGAAGTTGATGCGGCCAAGCCGTCCGTGTCCGGTGACTACGAGGTGGTAATCGAAGGCGAAGGCGAAGTCGCTGTCGAGTTCGGAGATCCCTCATCCTACTACAGCCGAACTGAGTCAGATTCTGGCGTCTCAGTCTTCTCATCTGTGGCCGAAATCGAAGCCTCGCCGGCAGACGATCTCTCCGGCGCGCACGATTTGCCGTTCGATGATCCGCACGCGCGGCCAGAGACCGGCAGCGAGCCCGTTGAGTACTTCTCCGCAGCCTACGAAGTAGCACGAGAGGAGGGTCGGCTCTCTCCGGGGGATGTGAAGCTATCAACCAGCGAGATGCGGCGGTCGGTTGCGACTCCTTTCGGAGTCGATGTCCTCCCGCCGCAGATCACAGTTCCGGCGATGGAGGGCGGGTTGCCGGAGGGCGACTTTCATTGGGCCAATCAATTCGACATCTTCCGCGACGAGGCCCTCAATCTCGCCCGCGCGAAGCGTTGGAGACGGCTGGCGACGACCACCGCGCACGCTTGTGTCTACGCGCCATACTCCCGAGGAGGAACGCGCACCGCAATGCTGCTGGACTTGGCGCGCATCTATCGAGATCGTCTCAAGAACCCTGACCTAGCGGAAGAGGCATTCAGGGCGGCCGCCGAGGCCGAGCCGGAGAACGCAGAAGCCATCACGTTCCTCAGCGAACGCTTCGAAGAGCGCGGAGACTTCCGTGCGATGTACGAACTCTATCACCAAGCAGTCGAGTCGACTTGGGACCCAGATGATCGGCTGGCGTGGACGCGGCGTGCCTCTCAGATAGCCAACGACAAGCTTAGGGACCTCTCACTTGCGACGGCATCCTGGGAGCAGCTCTGGTCGCTCGGGGATGCCGGAGACGAGACCGCCCGCGAGCTCACAAGAGCCTATCGACTCGCCAAAAACTGGTCTGCGCTCGCGAAGTTCCTCGCCGAAGCGGTCGAGCAGGAAACGGGTCCGGCTCGGACGGTTTTGATGCGCGAGCTTGCCGAACTCGAACTCTCTGGAAACAACGACCCAGAGCGTGCCGCGGCGATCCTCACGCAGATCGGAAACGAAAACCCAGAAGACCCACTGGTCATCCCGCAGCTGGCGCGGATTCACTCGGCGACGGAAAACTGGGATGCACTTGAGAACCTGGGAAAGGATGAACTCACCTCGCTCTCGCCGGAAGACCTCGTTGAGCGCCGCCACCTTGTTGCAGGTGTGCTTTGGGATGCTGGTCGTCTGGCGCAGGCGGCGTCGATCTACTTGGCGCTCATTGCGGAGAACCCCGAGGATAGCCTCGCTCGAGGCCGGTATCACTTACATCTCAGAGACGCCGCCGAGTACGACACACTCTACGCTTCGCTGCTGGGGCGAGCAGACGCCGAGGCAAGCGACCACGTTCGCGCACAGCTGCTGGCAGATGCCGCCGAAGTTGCCCGTGTTCATCTCGGCGCGTCGGCCGAGGCGATCGGCCTGCTCGAGCGCAGGCTCGAACTCGTCTCCGATGACACGGAGTCGCTGACGACATTGGCGGGTCTCTACGAATCTGCCGAAGATGCCGATGGACTCGCAAGAGCGCTTCGCGGCCTTCGTGAGCTCGAAACAGATCCTGAGAGTCGGCTCGGGATCCTGAGGAGGCTCGCGATTCACTCGACCTCCACTGATGAGGATGCAGCGCAGGAGTGTTGGACCGAGATTCTCTCGATCGACGCCAACGACATGGACGCGCGCGAGCAGTTGATGCTCTTGCATCGAGGCCGTGGTGATTTTGAGGCGCTCGACCAGGCGCTGATGCGGCAGATCGCTCTGACTCAGAGCGATGAGCACGCGCTGCGTTTGAGCCGGATGGCGGCCGAGAACCTAGACGCGAATTTTGAGGATGCGGGGCGATCGATCGACGCATGGCGTCGGGTTCTGGACTATGCGCCGGGTGACCTTGATGCTCTCCAGTCGCTAACCGATCACTTCCATGCGGCACAGGACCGAACTCAGGAGATTGCGGTCCTGGAGAACCGGATTCTAGTTACCGAAGACACAGAGCTGCGAACCTCGTTCTCGCTCCAGGTCGCGGCATTGTGGGCCGCTTCGGACGAACCTCGAGCTGCTGCTGCTGCCTACGAGCGAGTTCTCCACTGGGACGCACGGAATCACGCGGCCCTGGACGGATTGGTCGAGGTTTACACGGCTGGCGAACGCTCGGACCTCGCGTTGGACGCGCTCGATCAGGCTGTCGGAGGGTCTGAATCGAACACTGATAGGATCGCGCTGCTTCGGAGGTCACTGGAACTCGTCGCTGAGGGAGATCACGCAGCACGCTTCAGCAGGCTCCGTCGAATCCATCTGCTCGATCGCAGCGACGACGAAGTGGTCGCCAGTCTCGCCGAGACCGCCGAGGCCGGCGAACTCTGGGGTTGGCTGAGCGCGGTGCTTGAGAACTTGATTGCGGAGCTCCCAGCAGGCGAAGCGCGAGACGCTCATCGCGACCAGTTGGTTGAGGTCTTGGAGTCCCATCTGGAGCGCGCCGACCGCAAATATGCAGTGCTCCAGGCATCGCTGCTTTCGCCGAGCGCATCCGAGACTCTAATCGCGCAGCTCTCGACTCTCGCCTCAGAAACAGGCCGTAACGAAGATTATCTGGCGCTGCTTGGCGCTCGTACGGCAGAGGACTTTGAGCCTGCCGCTCGGCGGACGACCATCTCCGAGCGCGCGCTACTACTTGAGACCCGAGTCGAAGATCCCGAACGGGCCTTCTGGGAGCTGCGAAGACTGATAGAACTCGACCCAACAGATTGGGCGCCGCTTGCGGAACTCGGGCGCGTGGCCGCCGAGAACTCGCTCTGGGCGGAGCTTGTCGACGTCCTCGTCGAACTTGGAGACTCGTCGACAGACCTATCCGAACGTCTCGACCTCACGATTCAGATAGAGACGATCGCCCGAGATAAGCTCGAGGACGGCCCGCTGGCGTTCCGGATGATCGTGCGCCGATTCCGCTTGAACCGAAGCGAGGATGAGACTCACGCAGCCGTGCTGGAGAGCGCGGAGCAGCTCGACGAGTGGGCTTGGGTACTTCCGGTGGTGGAAGCCGCCCGTTTGGCTGATCTCTCTACGGAGTCGGCAGACGCCGTCGCGGTGGTCGGAGCACTCTATGCTGAGCAAACGGAAGAACTCGAGCGAGCGTTTGGTCTCTTCAAGCTGGCATTCGCTGCAGATCCCGATTCGGAGAGTCTTCCCAACAAGCTGTCAGAGCTCCTCCCGGAGACAGAGCGCTACGCGGATTACGCGGCATCTCTGCGTCAGGCTGCGGCAACAACGGGTGACGAAGAGCGCGCTGTGGACCTCTTGCGTCGCACGGCAGCGGTCTACGAAGAACATCTGAACCGTCCTGAAGATGCCGTCGACGTTCATCGTCGGTTGCTGGAACTCCGGGACGATGAACTACCGTCGCTCGAGGTGATGATCGCAACTCACCGCGATCGCGAGCAATGGCACGACCTTCGGGATCGACTCGAGCGCTGGATCGCGATCGGCAATGACGCCGCGCTGCGCATCGAGAGACTTGTTGAGGTTGCCGAACTCTCGGAGCAGTACCTCGGCGACCCGCACTACGCGCTTGAGGTCTATGGAAAGGTCCTGGAAGCCGACACGGACCATGAGTTGGCGCGAACACGAATCGACGATATCGTGCAGAGTCTGGACGACCCTCGTTTGCGCCTCGCTTTCCTTCGCGTCGAACTCGCACGTGCCACAGAAGAGGAGCAGGGCGGGATCGAGTTGTCGATTGCCGACCTGCAGCTGACCCGTTTGGACGACTCCGCTGGGGCCGTGGAGACACTGGAAGCGCTCGTCGAGCGTGCCGGTATCGAGAGCGCCGGATTTGAACCGCTGGTCTCGCTCTTGCTGAGTACGGGCGCCAATCGCCGCAGAATCTTGCTCTTCCTGAGCAAGGCAGATGCGCTCGAAGATCGGGACGCGAAGCTGGAGATCCTCCGCACCGCTTTGGACGAGAGCATTCGCTGCTCCGACCTCTCCGACGAAGAACGCGAGCGGATCCTTGGGTCCTTGCTTGAACTGGAGCCCGACGATGTCGTGCTTCATCGTCAGTACGCCCAGCTTCTTCGGATGGCCGAGCGATTCGAAGAGCTTTGCGAAGTCCTCGGCGAGACAGCCGAGAACTTGGAAGACGACGTCGAACGACTCGAGGTGAACAAGGAGCGTGCGCGCCTCCTCTTCGCGAATCTCGATCGCACCGCCGAAGCGGTAGGTGTTTGGCAGCAGATCATCGAAGCCGACCCCGAAGATGAGGCGACGCTTCTTGCACTGGCGATGGCGAGTCTGCGCGACGGGCAGGTGGAAGACTACATCATGCGCCGGCGCCAGCACGCGCATACGCTTCCTCCTGAGGAAGCCTCTTTGGTCCTATGCCACCTCGCTGAGGTGGCCGATGAGCACGAGCTAGGCTCGAATAAGGTCGCAGACTTCTATCGCGAAGCCCGCCGGACCCATTCAAGCTGCGAAACGGCGAAGCTGGCGCTCAAGGGCATCGGCCGTCGGAAGAAGCAGCTTCGACCGGAAGCAGCGTTGCTGCCGATGGAAGGCGAGCGGGAGATGCCCTGGTTCGAACGTGCGGAACGCTTAACTACCTTTGGAGACCAAGCGCTCAACACCGACCTGGGTCGGGCGACGAACTGGTACCGCCGGGCGGTCGCGACCAACCCGAACGATGTCAACGCCTGGGACAAGCTCGCAGAGGCCTATGACCGAGCGGACGCTGGAGAGTTCGCGTATCGAGCCCGCAACCATGCCCTCGAGGCGGTGAGGAGGAACTCGCCGCTCAGCGTCGCCACGGTCGATGACGAAGCAGGTCGACTGCTCGGGATCGCTGGTGCCTCCCACGCGGTGGGCGCGGTCGACGAGTACGAGCGGATCATCCGACGTGTTCACAGCATTGCGCCAACGCATGGCCCCACTGCCGTGGCGGTTTCGGATGTGATGATCGCGGCCGGTGAGAACACCGACGCGTTCTATCTGTTGGACTCACTCCTCTCGCGCCACGCAGCACGAATTCCGTCGGAACTCCTCGCGGATGTCTACTTCGCGCGGGGTTGTACCGAGCGTGATTCAGGGGAGATCGAGGCAGCGATCAGCGACTTTAGCCGGGCGCTCGAGGAGCGACCGCTCTTCCCGGAAGCGCTGCGAGAATTCGCCGCCCTTCAGGCGGAGTCAGGCGCGAACCGGTCGGCGATTGAACACCTCATTCGGGCGCTGGTTGTTGAAGAACTGCCGCTGCGGCGCGCAGAATTGCTGCACGAACTCGGAACGTTCTGGGAGGACGGCCTGCATCAGCTTGATGAAGCCGGAGCGTGCTACGAGATGGCTCGAGCCGAGGGGCTGTCGAGTCGCGGCCTTATGCTTCGCGTGTTCAAGCACTTCCAGCGAACGGGACAGCTCCAGCAAGGTCTGGATGTCGTCGACATGCTGCTCGAATCGGCATCCGATGCTGATGAACTTGCGACGCTTTGGCTCGCACGCGGCGAAATCTACGCGGAGCACGATGGGCGCGAGGAGGAGGCTACCGAGGCGTTCGACATGGCGCTCAGCTACGACCCAGACCTGAACGAGGCCCGCGCGGCCCTAGCCTTGGTGCTGGAGCGGCGTGAAGATTGGGACCAGCTCCTTCAGATTCTCGAGGCGATCGCGGAGTCGGACGCGGTCAGCTCAGCGCAGCGGGCAGACGCCTTCCTGCGAATGGCGCACATTGCTGTCGAGCAACTCGACGACCTTGGTCGCGCCGAGGAGTATCTGCATGCGTCCAACGATGCAGAGCGTACGATCGAGGCGCTGACGATGCTCGCCGAACTCATGGTGAACACATCACCCGGCAGCGCCGAGCACCGCGCGCTACTCGGCGACCTCGCAGCCATGGGTCCGCCGTGGTTCAAACACTGCATTGCGTTGGGTGAGACAGCTCTGGGCGACCAAGAGCGGTACGCTTGGTGTCTGCTTTCGCCAGCGCTCATGGTCCGATCGTCCGACGATCAGCTGAAGTCGCAGCTGCGCGATATGCGTCGCGAGTACGAGCGGCCGCCACTTCTGGTTCCTGAGGCGGAGCAACAGGCTGTGCTTTGGGCCGACGGTTGCGCCGCTCTGAGTGAGGTGCTCGGCCAGGTCGACTCTAAGCTGAGCGTGGCTCGTCGAAAGTTGAAGTCTCTCGGCGGCGAGGTAACCGACGTCAGCGTACACTCCAACATTGGGCGTACGTTCGCGCAGTTCGCGACACATCATGGATTGGACGGTTGCACTTTGCACCGAATCGCCGAGTCCGCGGAGCCAGTCGAGATCGTTAACCGAAACAGTGGCGAGCCCGCGGTAGTCATTCGCGCGGACGTCTTCCAACAGCTCGCTCGCGCCGAAATCGGGTTCATCCTCGCTTACGGTACGGAGCTCGCCCGCCCAGGCAACCGGGTGTTTGCTGGTGGTGTTGGTGCTGAACAGGCCGACGTGGTTGAGGCCATCTGGGACGCTGTCGGCTTCCATGATGTGTCTTCCAACGAGGCGTTAGAGCAGTCAGCGCGGATTCAGGAAGCGTTTGACGAAGAGACGCTCGGTGAGTGGGCGGAGTCGCTAAGCGCACTCAGTGAGATGACCGCTGAGGATGCGGCGCAGCTCTTCTGTGAGTCACTCGAAGAGCGTGCGCTGCAGCTCGGCCTGATCGCCGGCGCGGACCTCTTTCAGGCGGTGCGTCTTGTGGTCCGAATGGAAAGCAATCAGGAGCGGCCCGGGGTCTTCGACACGAACGAAGCGTTCGACGACTACCTCGCGGAGAGCGAGCAGCTACGCCTGCTCGTTCGATTCGCCGCTTCCGAGACCTTCGCGAAGCTTCTGCTCAACGCGTTCGAAGTCTAGTCGCCGCGGTCGTACTTCTGCGGGGCGTTCCCGTAGAAGTACGACATGTGATGCGACGAGAAAGGTTCCAGCGCGACCTGTCTACTTGACGGCGAGCCGTGCGAGTTCGCGCTGCGCGAAGCGGACAGTTGCTTCGTCCGCCGGGTGCGCGACGCCGAGATAGCCGGCGAGCGCCAGTCGCGACCGTTTGTCGTCAGAGAGCTTTAGCGCGCTATTGGCGAAGCCCAACCATGCTGAGGTTTCGGCTGAGTTGCGTTGGAGCGCTTTCTCGAACGACGACGCGGCATCTACGAACCGACCGAGCGAGTAGAGGTGCTGTCCCCTAGCGCGCCACAAGAGCCAAGAGTCCGGGTGAATGTTCAACGCGCCATCGAGTAGCTCGACCGCGTCGCTGAACCGTTCCTCGGTCGCGAGAATGCGACCGGCGAGGATGACGGCACTGGGTTGATTTCTCTCTGCGAGCGGCCGGATGACGATCATCGCTTCGGCGGGGCGAGCCAGCGCTAGAAACGCGACCGCTGCACCCATCCGGGCTTGCTGGAGACTCGGGGAGAGTTCCAAGGCCTCTCGATAACAGACAGTCGCTTCTTCGAAGCGGCCGCGCGAGAGGAGTGAAGCAGCATCATTTGCGAGAGCGACACCCTCTGAGTTCGGCTCGTCTTGCTCGTCATCGGCACCAATGTCTCCCAGCCAGTCGTCTTCATCGACGATGGGAAGCGCGGGCTGAGGCGGCATTGTAGCGGGGAGTGGCGCGGACTCGACTTTCTGGGGGACGGCGGGCAGCGGGCGAGAGCCTTTGCCCGCGATTGGCGAGATTATGTCCGTACTGAAACTCGGCCGGCCCGCCGCAGTGACGTGAGACTTTGGCAAAGCGGCAGCACCGAAGAGGACCGAAAGACTCGAGGGGTCCTCGGGCGCCAGCTTCGTGGCATCGGGCGCCAGCTTCGTGGCATCGGGCGCCAGCTTCGTGGCATCGGGCGCCAGCTTCGTGGCATCGGGCGCCAGCTTCGTGGCATCGGGCGCCAGCGTGGTGGCGGCGGGGGCGACCACCGTGATCGTCTCAGGTGCTAAGAGTGTCAGTGCACCGTTGGTGCCATCGCGTGGGACCACGAGGTGGCTTCCGGTAGCTACCAGACCAAGAACTTGGGGGTCGAGGACAGGGGCGGCGGTCGGATTGCTGCCAGTGACCTCCATCTGGAGTGCGGTCACGTCGAGGAACGCGGACTCCGGTGGTTCAGGATAGTCCCCGGTCGGCCAGGGCTCCGCGGCAGCTTGAGCAGCAGCGTGCGCGCCGACGCTGGTTGCGCGCAGCATGTCGATCTTCTCTTGAAGATGGGCCTGGAACCCCCGGCCGCGGGTTCCACCGAAGCGCAGCGCTTGCTCGTAAGCAAACGTGGCGTCGACCTTCTTCCCGAGCCTCTCGTTGACAAGCCCACGGCAGAACCAAGCCTCGGCGTGCTCGGGCTCAAGCGCGAGTGACTTCTGGATGAAGAACTTGGCGACCTCCAGTCGGTCCTTCTTGATGAAGTCAGAGGCTTGGCTTGCCCACTCCATCCCCGTTCCGAAACTCGCCGCTCCGGTGACCTCGTTTTGAACCAGCTCCATATATTTGAGCAGCGAGTCCTCCTGACCGTTCTTGAGCCTGCGGTAAGCCTGCTCGAGCGGCCAAACGACGCCGGAGACCCCGAGATCAAGTTGAACGAAGAGAGGCTTTCCGGGGTGGTCAGGATCATCGGTCCAGTCGCCGGAGAAGCGCTTGCGAATAACCTCGCCGATGTAGCTGCCGACCATCGCGATGACCTTCCGATGCTCCTCCGACGGTCGCCACTTCTCGCTACCCGCGGCCAGCCCGGCTTTGCCGAAGCGGTCGGAGACGAGGACATCGAGCGTCGCGGCGCTTGCCACACTGTAGTCCAACCGAATCCCGGAACTCTCAAACTCGCGTACCGCCTCTTCCGCGACCGCGCCGTGGTCGCAGAATTGGGTGACGGTTCGCCCCTTCCGTTCGACCTCGGCAGTGGGAACCGCATCTGTCGTCTCGACCACCTGATCATTCGGCGCCCCGCAGAACGGACATGACGGCGCGCGGTGTGAGAGGTTTTTCGAGCAACTAGCGCACCGAACGAACACGAGAGACTCCTGAAAAGGTGAAGCCTCAAGATAGCCGAAAGGGGGCGGATCTGAGAAGCATGGCGGCCCTCTCGGTTTGTATGGAACCTCCGCAAGGCCGTCTGGGCTACCCTCTATGCAGATCGGTTCGCAGACACAGAACGCAGCACTTTCGCCGAAAGTTGCCGGCACCCCGATGAGGGCTCTGACGGCGACGGTGCGTTGAACTCAGAGGACGCCAGGCGCCGGGTCCGCGCGAGAAAGAGCTAACCGACGTGGTCGCGCAGGCACGCGTCGCGCACCGCGGCTCGGTCAATCTTGCCGTTCGCGGTCTGGGGCAGCAGCTCGACCGTGTGGAGTCCACGAGGACACTTTAGCGGGCCCAGTTCCAAACGAATGGCTCGCAACACGTCCTCGTTGCGGGGGGCATCGGTCCAGTGGATCGCTGCGTGTACCCGCTCGCCCCACTTCTCATCTGGCAATCCGAACACACATGCGGCGCGCACGTAGGGGAGGGCCTCGAGGACAGCCTCCACCTCAGCCGGGTAAACGTTTTCGCCGCCGCTGATGATCAGGTCAGTCCCGCGTCCGATGATCCGCAGGTCGCCTCCGGGGGCTCGCTCTATGCGGTCGCGAGTGTTGAGCCATCCGGCCCTGTCGATCGCTGCGGGCGCGGCACCAGATGGATGGTATCCCATTGTGATCGAGGGGCCGCGCACCAGCGCAACGCCTTGCTCGGATTGGAGTTCGAACCCGGGTAAGAGAGCGCCAACCGTGCTCAGATCATGGTCGGTGGTGGAGAACTTGGCCGTGAGGCTTTGGGTGGCGATTTGTGAACCCGCCTCGGACATCCCCCAAGTCAGCAGGATCGGAAATCCTGACTCTCGAGCGGCTTGAGCGAGCGCTGGTGTGCAGGGGCCGCCGCCGATCAGGATGGCCCTGAGACTGCCCGGAAGCGGCTGCGTGTCCGTCTCGTGCAGCAGCGTTCGCAGCATCGTCGGTACCAGTGATGCGATGGTGATGCCGGCCCTGAACGCAGCATCGAACGACCCTGCCGAGAAGCGCTCGCTGCACTGAACGGTCGCGCCTGCGAGCATGCATCGCACGAGGATTGCCAGCCCTCCGACATGGGCGCATGGCATACACATCCACCAGCTGTCACCGACTGCTACTGGTAGGTTGGCTGCCGAGGCGCGTGCGGAGGCGGTCAAATTTGCCTCCGAGAGGAGAACGAACTTCCGGTCTCCTGTGGAACCTGATGTGGCGACTATAGCCCGACAGGCGTCGGGGACCGCGGCTGAACGGACCTCGGTGGAGACCGCTTCACGATCGGTTCGCGACGCCCGAGGGTGCAGCAATACAACGGCGTGCCCAGCTCGCCAGGCGTCCAGAACCTGAACCAGCGCGAGAATGGATGAATCACCGATGACGTCGATTGGGCCTGTGCCGACGATCACGGGGCGGGAGCATAGGTCGCCGTAAGAGAGCGCCAGCGTCCCGTCGTGGAGAGCGATCGCCTCAGCGGGGTGCGCCTCGATGCACTCCCAGATCGTACTCACGTGGGCACCGTCTCGAGTTTGAGACCCAACCCAGGTAGCCCGGCGCTACCCGCTCTTGCCCCTCGGAGCTGTGGAATGGATACTGCCCAAGCCTGTAGATTGGGGTGCATCGCCAATCCGCTGGCGAGTACTCGACCGGGCAGCGCCGAAGCGAGTTCCGCTGAAAGTGCGGCCGAGAGTGGGCCGTCCATCAAGTGGGTGACCACGAGTGGCACCCCCGCGTGCGCGGCCGCCTGACCAATCGCCAGACAGCGCAGCGCTCCGCCGAGGGCCATTGGCTTCAGGACGAGGGCAGCAAGCTCCGAGTGGGCGCTCGGTTTAAGCAGCGTGTTCAGTTCCCCGGCGCTGCGAACGGACTCGTCCGCGGCAAATGGAGTAGGCAGGTTTCGTAGCGAAGCGAGCGTGCCAACCGGGCTTGGCTGCTCGCAGAAGGCGGGGCAGAACGGCGAAAAGTCTGAAAGTTTAGTTGGGACCTCCGATACGTCCCAACCGCAGTTCGCGTCGAGCCTCAGCGTCATCTCGGGCAATGAGTCGCGGAGTGCCTCTGCTGCCCTCAGTTCAGCCACTTCGGAGCCGGGCCTTGCCACCTTGAGTTTGAACGCCCGATATCCGGCATCCCATGCCTGGACTGCTTTCTCGACGAGCGTGCCGGCAGCGAGGTCGACCGGAGTGGCCACGACATTCACCTCTACCTCCTCGCGTAGTTCTCGACCGTCTGCCAGGAGCGCCGCCAGGCTGATCCCCTCTCGCCGAGCCAGCCAATCGAGCACTGCGCACTCAAGTGCACAGGCTGCGGCTGGGCTTGCCGACGCGATTCGCTCCGAGCTCAGAGCGAGCTTCTCGATGTCTCGTCGGAGGGCCAATGCCGCGTGCTCTCCGCTCGAGAAGGCTCTTTGTAACGAGCGCTCGACCTCTCGCAGACCGTCGAGCGAATAGCCCGGCATCGGGGATGCTTCTCCCCACCCGACGGTACCGTCTAGCTCGAAGCGAACGATGCGACCCCGGCGTTCGGCTGGCCAGCCACCCGGAGCCGATACTTGATACGGGGTCGAACTCCAGTTTGCCGCTTTCACGGTGCTCCGAGAACAATTCCGACGCTCAGCGTGACGCTGTAGACGAGCAGAAGAGCAGCAGTCTTTGCGAGGAGGCTATTGAAGGTCGGGCCGTCGTTGTCGGCAAACATTTTCACGGTGAGCACCGCGCCGAGCGGGGCGGTGGCGAGCCCGATAAGTACGGAAGCGCCGAATCCGAAGCCGAGCATCAGCACAACGGGCGCCGCGAAGGCCAGGAGCATCATTGCGACATACTCCAGCAGGCCAAACATGCGGCCGAACCGGACGACGACAGTTCGCTTGCCGGCTTTCACATCCGTATCGGCGTCGCGCACGTTGTTCACGACGAGAATGGCGGTAGCGAGCGCACCGATTCCGAGCGCTCCCGGCACTGACTCTGGCGGAATCGACCCAACCTGTAAGTAGGCGGTGCAACACACCGCCACTAGTCCGAAGAAGAGCATCACGAAGACGTCTCCCAGCCCGTTGTATCCGAGAGGGTACGGTCCTCCGGTGTAGGCAACACCGCTGGCGATGGAGGCGAGGCCGACCACGACGATTGGCCAGCCTCCAACTCCTACAAGATAGACTCCGACCAGCATCGCCAACGCAAACGTGACGACCATTCCGCGTCGCATCTGGGCTGGCGTGAGAAGCCCGGCCTGCACCGCTCGTGTCGGCCCCAGACGATGTTCGTCGTCGGCTCCTTTTTCGTAGTCAAAGACGTCGTTCGCGAAGTTGGTCGCGATTTGAATGAGCGCCGCGCCTAGGAGCGCGGCGACCGCAACAATGGGTAGGAACGAATCCACCGCGGCGGCGCATGCGCTGCCGACGAAGACGGGGGCCCAGGCGGCCGTGAGCGTCTTTGGCCTCGCAGCGAGCCACCACGCACCGAGCGTGCTGATTTCCTTTGCAGGTTGGTTCAAGCGCTCTCCTGGGGACATTGCCGCGCCTCGTGCCTTATCCTAGCTGATAGGGCGGGGTCGACGCGGACTTCGATCACGGAGACGCCCTGCCGAGAATAGGCGCGGGCGGCTGCACTAGCGAATGCGGACAGAGTTTCGACGGCGGACGCATCGACACCGAAGCCCTTAGAAAGGCCAGATGGACTCAGCCCCGAGGATGTCGTCCAGAACTTGGCGTAGATGTCGGGCTCGATGTCCGAACTTGCCACGGGTAGCTGATCGAAGATCCGGCCGCCGTCGTTGTTCACGACAACGATAACCGTGGTGTTAGACACTGAGTTCGCCAACGCGAGTGAGCCGATGTCATGCAGAAAAGTGACGTCCCCTATCAAGGCCGTTACGGGTCCGCGGGCGACGGTGCTGGCACCGAACACTCCTGCGAGATTTCCGTCTATTCCAGCTGCGCCGCGTTGGGTCAGAACGCCGACACTGGCAGGCAGCGCCGCGCAGAAGTGGCCAATGTCGCGAATCGGCTGACTGTTGCCTACGAAGAGTTGGCCGCCGTCTGGGAGTTGGGCGACGAGTGCTCGCACAAGCCCAGGCTCGGTGGCGGCGTCCTCGGCTCCGAGCAAGGTCGCGAACGCATGTTCCCAACACTTCTCCGAGCGATCGCAGACAGAGTCGGCCTTCGGTGTCTCTTCTCGCTGGCCATCCTCCGGCAATCGCTCGTTCAGCTGGGAGAGGGTGTGTTCGAATGAGCCGAAGAGCACGTGGGACACCGAGCGTGCGGCATCGTGCCACCGGTCCTCGGAGAGCAGCAGATGGCGAAAAGTGCCGCGCCGTGAGCCGAGTGCATCGGTGAGGGCCTTGTGGATCGGCGAGCGGCCGATCTGGACGACGACATCCGGAACGAGAGCGGCGGCGTCCATGCGTTCGAGCGAGAGCTCAAATCCATCAGCTCGCCGAAAGGATGCGCCCGAGCGTGCACAGGTCTCCGAGTCCCTCAGGTTCGAGCCGTGTTCTGCAAGCAGCAGGAAGCCGCTGCGGGCGCAGAACTCCTGCACCAACTCTACGGCCTCTGCGTCCAGCGAGCAGGGACCCGCGATGACCCAACCTTCGGCGGCCTCTGTAATCAGCGCCGCGGCTTCAATGACCGCTTCGGCAGACGGGGCGATCGCGTGGCGGCCGACAGTGAGGGAAACCGGTGCCACCGGTGCCACCGCCGCTAAGCCAGTGGGCTCGAACGGCTTCCGCATCGGGACGTTGATATGAACTGGTCCGCGCTCGCGCAGTCCCGAGTGTACCGCTTGAGTGACCTGCGCCATGCAAGCCGTGAGGTGTTCTTTCTCGACGGCGGCCATCCCGAGAGTGCCCGACCATACGACATGGCGGCCGTAGAAACCCACCTGTTCGGTGGTCTGCGAGGCGCCGAGACGATGGAGTTCCGGTGGGCGATCGGCCGTCACGGCGACCAACGTGTGCCCCGTTTCGAACGCTTCGATCATCGCTGGCAGGTAGTGCGCCCCTGCTGAACCGCTCGTGCAGAACAGCGCGACTGGCTCGCGTCGAACTCGCGCTATTCCAAGGGCGAAGAAGGCGGCCGAGCGCTCGTCGACTATCGCATGCGCCGTCATCTCAGCTTGCTGCAGAGCAAGTACCAGCGCGGTCGACCGAGAGCCTGGCGAGACGACTACGTGGCGCACACCGTTCGCGAAGAGGGCCGAGCAGATGTGCGCCGCCCATGTCGCTTGAACGTCGCCGAAGTTCACGAAAGGCCGAGCGCCGTGAGGATAGGGCGCAGCTTTCGGTCGGCTTCTTCCGACTCGGAGTGCGGATCCGACTCCGCGACAATGCCGGCTCCTGACCACAGCGCGACATCTCGCCCCCGCAGTAGAGCCGAACGAATCGCGACGGCTAGCTCGCCATCTCCGGCTGCGTTGAACCAGCCGATAGGGCCGGCATACCAGCCTCGATCAGCTCCCTCGAGTTCCCGAATCCAACCGGTAGCGAACTGGCTTGGAACGCCGCCAACAGCGGGCGTCGGGTGGAGGGCTGCCGCCAGTCTCAGGACATGCACCGGTTCGCGCAGGGTCGCGTCGAAGGGTGTCTCAAGGTGCACGACGTGATTTAGCGGCCGCAGCGAAGGAGTCACGCTTCCGTGCACGTCGTCACAGAATGGGCGCAATGCTTCCCTAACGTGTCGGACGACGTGCTCGTGCTCGTCATGATCCTTCAGGCTTTGGAGGAGCGACTCGGCATCTTCAGGCGCTGCGGAGCCAGCGAGAGCAACAGTGGACACGTGATCGTCTTCGCGTCGGATGAGGCGTTCTGGAGACGCCCCCACAAAAGTGGCCCCACCTCGCCGGAAGAGGAAACGGTGACAGCCGGGGTTCTGAGCATCGAGGGCGCGGGCGACCCGGCCGACATCGACGGCCTCGGTCAACTCAAGGTCGACTCGCCGCGCTGCCACGATCTTCGCCGCGTGTTTGAGCGTGATGCGCTCCTTCGCATCGCGGACGAGCGCCATAAAGTTCGCTGACGTTCGTCGGCCCGCCTCTCTTGTTTGCCGCGCTGCAACCGACTCGGCCGCTCCGAGGTTTAGGAGGATGGGCCGTACGGATGCCACCGGCGATTCATCACCAATAGGAATCGTTATGGCCCACTCTGATGCGCGGTTAGGGCGCTGGAGTAAGACGCGAGGGAGCACGGCGCGGGCAGCGCCAAAATCTCGCCACCGCGAGCTGCGGACGGCGGGATCAAACGAGAACCCGCAGAAGAATCGTAAGTCGTCGTCGTCGGGATAGGCTTGCACCGCAAACGCCTCGGCCGCGAGGGCCAGTTCGTGGAAGCGACCGGCGCCGGAAGAGACGAATTCAGCCGCGACGCCGAGCCCAAGGGCTTCCTCGCTGTCGTCGCGCCAGTAGACGGCGTCGTCATCCAAGGCGGAGAGCACCGTGAACGCGTCGATACGAGCGGGGAGGGTGCCGCGAACTACGCCACCCCCATTCGCCTCCACATGCTCGATCTCGGCGAGAAGCCGAGAAATCGGGAACGCATCAGCGATCTGTGCGACCGCTTGGTTCACGCGTCGCCCTCTTTGATCGCGAGGACGCGAGTTGCAGAGCCGAAGCTGTAGTCATCGACACGAACCTTGCGGGCGCCATTGTCGCCGCAGAGCGCTGCGAGATGGCTTGATGCGACGTGGTTTTCGATGCTCTCAGCGAGGTAATTATACGCCTTGGGGTCGGCGAAAGGTCGGACAAGAATCGGAACGATTCGCCGCATCCACAGGCGCTGGAGCTTACCCCAGAACGAGCCAGCCGGAGCGGGGAACGAGTCGAGTATGAGCAGGCGGCCGCCCGGCTTGAGCACGCGCATCATCTCCTGAACCGACTTCTCGAGGTCGGGGAAGTTGCGCGAGGTGAACACGGTGACAACTAGGTCGTAGGTGTTGTCGGGGCGCTCTAACGCACAGACGTCTCCCTCAAAGTAGTTACCGTCGGGGTCGATTCTGCGCGCCTCCACGAGCATCTGAGGTGAGAGGTCCATGCCCTCACCTGCGAGTCCGGGGTATTTCCGGCGCAAGAACTGCAGGACCCAGCCGGTGCCACATCCGACGTCGAGTATCTTCTGCCCGGCCTGCATGTCGAGACCCTTCAGCGCTCGTTTCCTCCACCAGGTGGTTTGGCCGAGCGAGATGATGAGGTTGAGCAGGTCGTAGTTGGGCGCGATGCGGTCGAACATCGTACGTACGACGTCGCGTTTTTCGTCTCCGCGGAGGGCGACAGCTTCCGTAGGAGCGATAGATAGTGCGTCGGATGATTGGTTCATCGAGTTCCGGTGGTTCTTGACGTTCAAGAGCTCGTGAACTATCCCTACTCATGCTTGAGCGAGTCGTCCAGCCCTAAGCAGCACGCCAGTGCTCACAGGCCCCGTCGAGCGGGTCGGTTCCTAGGCAGTTGGCGAGTCGCAGAACACGAGCCCCTTGGATCGAATGAACACAATGAGCAAGAGTCACAGAGGCCACCGCGCGATGGGCACGGCCACAGAAGGCGACCCGACGCGCGAGCTTGCCGGCTGGGAGACCCTCGCGGTCGACGCCGTCGGGAACGTGATCGAGTTCTGGGGATTCAAACGCAACCAGGGCAGGCTTTGGGCGCTGCTCTTCCTGCGCGATGTTTCGCTGACCGCATCGCAGCTTCAGACCGTGCTGGGCCTTTCAAAGGGCGCCGTCTCGATGATCACGCGCGAATTAGAAAGTTGGCAGGTCATTCGACGGGTCCGCCAACCGGGCGAATCCACTTGGCGCTTCTCCTCGAACTCGGACCTCCTGGCGATGGTCAACCGAGTCCTTGAGCTGCGCGAGATTGAGTTCCTCTCTCGAGTGAGGGCCGATCTCGAAATGGCCGAAGAACAGGCCAAGGCGGACCCAAACGCCGGGTCTGACGAAGTGAACCGCGTGTCCCAGATGCGCAAATTGGCCGACGTCGTCGAGCGAGCGGTGCGAGCATTCTTGAGAACTGCTCGGCTCGACATCAGTGGTCTTGTTGGAGTTCTTCAGGCAGTCCGGCGTCGCGCCGGACGTGCATAATGGAGCGTAGAATGCAGCTTTCGTCGACAACCCTTGACCGAATGGGCGATATTCTCAGCCGAGTGGAAGAAGGAAGCACAGTCCCGGAGCGTCTTGGCGAGCTGAAGCAGCTCGAGCTCGAGCTCCGCGCCGCGCTCGACATGGATGTGGAGAAGTGGATCGAGACGATACCGGGGATGGCCAATGAGGCCGCTTCCGATCTTTATGCTGCCGGCGGAAAACGACTCAGACCTGTGCTCGCGCTCCTCTGTGGTGCGGCCGTCTCAGGAAACGCTACCGCAGGCCTTCCCGTGGCCACCGCGGTGGAGCTCCTGCACACCGGCACTCTGCTGCACGACGACGTTGTAGACGAGGGCGAGATCCGACGTGGAAGGCCGACCGCACGGCGGGTGTGGGGCAACGCACTCGCTGTTCTCTCTGGAGACTTCTGCTACTTCGCGGCTCTCGATGTTCTGGTCGAACACGGGGACCACGAGGTTCTTAAACGGGCGATGCGTGTTGCGCGTGCGCTCTCAGAGGGCGAGCTCATCCAGCTTCAGCGAAGAGGTAGCGCGACCATCGACGGCGAAGCAGAGTACTTCAAAATCATCGAGTGCAAGACTGCATCTCTGTTTGCATTCGCGACCTGGGGCGGTGCTCGTTGCGCTGCGCCAGACTCGGAACTTCTTCAAGCCTTTGACGATTACGGTCGCAAGCTGGGGCTCGCGTTCCAGATCGTCGATGACGTGCTCGACTTCGCAGGTGACCCTGCAGTGTTCGGCAAGGCGCTCGGCCATGATGTCGCCGAGGGAACGGTTACACTGCCGCTCGCGTATGCTCTCGAAGAGGATGCCGAGTTGGCTGAGCAGGTCGCCACTCTTGTTGGCGATTTCGCCGCAGGACGGGAGTCTGCGGTCGACCCAATCTCGATCGTCGATCGGGTGTGTACCTTGGGGGCGCTCGATCGTGCGCGCGATCAAGCAAAGCGCCTCACGCATGCTGCCATCGACTCGCTCGGTGTGATTCCAGACTCGCCCTACAAGACGGGCTTGGTCTTGCTCGCGACCTCGCTCCTGGACCGGGTCAGCTAGCGAGCTGGGCGGCTCGGTAAGAGCGCCGATCGGCAACTGTACGGCCTAGGCAATCGCTCGGCTAGGCAATCGCTCTGCTCGGCAATTGCGCCGCTCAGCAACTGCACGGCTAGGCAATCGCTCTGCTCGGCAATTGCGCCGCTCAGCAACTGCACGGCTAGGCAGTCGCTCTGCTCGGCAGTCGCTCTGCTCGACGGTCACTCTGCTCGGCAATTGCGCCGCTCGGCAATTGCGCCGCTCGGCGATGGATCATCGAAACAACTGTGCAGCTGGGTGACTTCGGACTCTCGCAGCTCGTATGCGTCGAAGAGGCTAAGCGGCGGCAGGGAATCCATACCCAAGGCGCTGCAGGATCTCGGTCGCTTGCCTTGGATAGAACGAGGGATGCCCGCTCATCGCCACTTTGTGGAAGTGATGTTGCGCCAGGTTCTGATCGCCGCGTTCGAATGCACAAAGGCCGAGCAGATGCTCCTCGATGATCGCCTCGAAGCGTTGATCGATCACGAGTGCCGAGCCCTGGCCAGCGCCGAGCACCGACTTTCGGTCAGGCGGCTTCGAGGTTACCGCATGAAGGATCGCGTCTGCACGGGAGCGCTCGCCGCGCAGGAGATAGAGATAGGCGAGGGCGAACTGAGTGGTTGCTCGAGTGATCAAGGGCCCAGCGGCCTGAATACACTTTTCTGAGCGATCGAGATCACGCTTGAGGAAGAGCAAGTTCCAGCCATAGAGCGCGTTCGCTGCGCCGTGCAGTGACGAGTCCAGTTCAGTGAGCGGGATCATCTCAAGTTGGGCCAACGACTCTTCGAAACGGCCCTGGCGGTGCAGTGAGACTGAGAGGTTGTAGCGCGCTGCATTGCGTACGCCCGGTCGCTGCGCTTGAGCGACGACCCCACGCAGATAGTTCTCCGCTTCGATGTACCGGCCCTCGTTCAGAAGTCGGATCGCGCGCAGAGCAGGAAACACGTTCCCTGCACCAGCGGCGGCGACAACTGAGAGTGCCGAGACGGTCAGTACAAAGAATACGAAGCTCAAGAGGACCTCCTTGACGGATCAGACGGTCAGATAACGACAGACTACACTGACCCTCAAATGGTGTTAAGAGGCAAACGGGTGCAGCGATTCCCTGACCCTCGACTTTGTCATGGATGCCGGACGCCGGGATGTGCGTGAGTCGGTCCCCGGCGCTCGCTATCGAAGTCCGCTGAGGTAGTGGGTAACTGCACGTGCGTCCAAACGGTCCGCCCGGAAGGCGACGTAGCCGTCGGGCCGGATCAAGTAGAGGCAGCCGATGACTGCACCGAAGAGCCGGGCGACTTCACCGCTGGTGTCGACGATGATGCCTCCATTCCAACGAAGCCGCTCCTGCGTCGCGGCATCAGGGACCACGACGACCGGCTTTACGTTACCGCCTGTCGCGCCGCGGATCGCGTGCGCGGCGAGCGAGGCGTCGCCCGCCTCTCCAGGATCGCAGGCGAAGACGAACAGTATGGCGTGAGTGCCGCGCAGCCAGCGGTGGACGTGCCCGTGATCGTCGTCGGTCGGCGCGTCCGGACAACGATCCCCCGGTTTCGGTCCGCGGGCGAAGACGATTCGGTCGCCTAGCGTGCCGGCGAAAGAGCCGCGGTCAACGTCCTCTGCGACGATCGGGCTACGACGATAGTTCACGTCGAGCTCCGCGACCGTGCGCGTGATACGATCTCTTACCGGCGCGAACGAGGTGAGGAAAGTAGCGACGCGTCCTCGAATCGCTCGCGCGAGCGGCTGGTCCATCATGCCGATGCGGGTCGCGAAGTCGGTTCCCCTAAGTGTCGCTTGGGCGACCGGCCGACGCTCGACCTCGTATGACTCTAAGAGGTCCTCTTTGACATGGCCGAGCACGACAGAGGCTAGCTTCCACCCGAGGTTGTATCCGTCTTGAATGCCAGTGTTCATGCCTTGTCCGCCGATTGGCGAGTGCACATGGGCGGCGTCCCCCGCGAGGAAACATCGGCCGGACCGATACTGCGCTGCGATTCTGCGATGGATGCGGAATCGTGTCGTCCAGCCCAACTCGGAGAGTTGCACCTCCCCCACCGCTCTGCGGGCCAAAATCTCCTCGAAGAATTCGGCGGTGAGCTCGCCGGTATCGGTCTCCTCCAGGTCGGCGACGATACGCGCGCGGCCCTCCTCCGGGAGCGGGAAGACGGCGACGATGCCGTCGGCGGCGAGGAAAGCGTGCGCCGAGTTCGAGTCGCGATTCCAGTCCAGCTTTAGATCAGCCAACGCAAACTCTTCAGCGTAACCGGCGCCTTCGAACTCTACATCCAACGCGTGACGGACGAAGCTGTGTGCGCCATCGCATCCGACGAGCCAGGTGGACGAGAGAACGGAGGTCTCTCCGTTCTGCTCGACATCGAGTTCAACCCGGTCTGGGTAGGGCCGCAGTCGAGCTGCCCGGACGCCTCGAAGCACGCTGCCGCCCAACTCGCCGAGCCTCTCCTCAAGTAGCTCCTCAGTCTCGTGCTGAGGAAGGATGAGGACGTAGGGGTGTCGGGACTCAAGCGTATCGAGAGTGACCTGCGCGACCTGCTCGCCATCCGAGTAGATAGTGGCGCCAGACAGGCGTCTGCCACGCGCAACCGCCTTCTCAGCGATATCGAGGTCTTCGAAGACCTCCAGCGTACGAGCATGAACGCCCAGCGCCTTAGAGAGCCTCTCCGGCTCCAGCCGAGCGTCCAGGACGGCGCAACGCACACCGCGTCGGGCAAGCTCACAGGCGAGAGTGAGGCCGGTCGGACCAGCACCGACGACAGTGACATCTACTTGAGTCGGGAGTGACATACGGCGGGAGCCTGAACAGAGAGCCGGGCGAGAAAGCGCCAAAAACTTCTACTCGACCGCCGCCTGATTTGGGAGTTGTCTGCGCCGGAGCAGGATCAGACCGGCGAGGACAGTCCACCAGTGGAAGCGTGCGGCGCGTGTCGACGCGCACCCTCCATCGTCTGCGCTACCGGATTGAGGCTCACTCTCCACGCACTCGGACCAGCCATTCGGCCCGTCATCGCATGTGTATCCCTCGTCGACTGTGCAGTCTGCGAGGCAGCCGTCGTCCTCCCAGAAGTTGGCATCGTCGCAGTCCTCGCCAACGTCGAGGACTCCATTGCCGCATAGCTGACTCTCGACGCACGCAGAGGGAGCGCCGCTGCACTCATAGTTTGTCTCCACTGCGCAAGCCGACGAACAACCATCGCCTTCGTTCGAGTTTCCGTCGTCGCAGGCCTCGAAGCCGACTAGCAGACCATCACCGCAGTCCTCCGTGCAGCCGGTAGTGCAGGTCCACCCTTGCTCGGCGGTGCAGTCCGCGCTGCAGCCGTCGCCGCCGGTCGCGTTGCCATCGTCGCACTCTTCAGTAGAGACTCGCAGGCTATCGCCACAAACTGCTCGACAGCCGTCGTCGCCAGCGAACCCGATGGCGCAGGCGCACTCGAAGCCGCCGTCCAGATTGGTGCAAAGCTCGTCAACGCCGCACGGACCAGCGTCACATTCGTTTACATCGAGGCAACTCTCACCGACTTCCTGCCAGCCCTCACTGCAAGCTAGAGAACACGTGCCATCGGAGCAGGTACCGACACCGTTTTCATCGTCGGGACAGCTCGGTGCTGTGTCGTCGACAAGACCGGAACAATCATTGTCGAATCCATCACAGGCTTCCTGGAGTCCGGGGCCGCAGGCGGCGCCACAATTGAGCGGAGAGTCGTCACAGTCCGTGCCTGAGAGCACGCGCCGGTTCGGACAATCCGCGCCTTGCTCAACCAGGATGACGTTGTTTGCGTCGCCGAATCCGTCGTTATCGATGTCCGCGTAGCACGGTTTGAGCGAGGTACACTCCCCGATCGCGCACACTGCGCCGATCGAGCAAAGCGCCTCCGGGTTGTCGTCCACGATTCCATCGCAGTTCTGGTCAACGCCATCGCAGACCTCGATGCCGGCTGCCCCTGCAGGAGAGGGCGGTCGCGTGTCGGTGCGGTCATCTCGACAGTCGCGATCTCCACAAACGCCGTCTTCGTCAGCGTCTCTTGTCGCGTCGTCACCGAAACAAATATCGATCGCGTCGCAGACTCCGTCATCGTCGCTGTCCCCGCTGGTATCATCGCCTTCGCAGAGGTCGGAATCGTCGCAGACTCCGTCAGTATCCGCGTCGCCGCTGGCATCATCTCCGAGGCACACATCTAGGTCGGTACAGACTCCGTCGAGGTCATCGTCGCCGCTTTCATCGTCGCCTTCGCATTGGTCGAGATCCTCGCAGACGCCGTCTTCATCTAGGTCGCCGAGCGCATCGTCGCCATCACAGAGGTCGATGTCTCCACAGAAGCCGTCGCGGTCGATGTCGCCGAATCCGTCGCGGCCGATACATAGGTCGTTGCAGTTTGGGCTGCCATCCTCGTCGTCGTCGAGCTCGGCTGCCGGGAGTCCGTCGACGCAGTCGTTGTTGAGACCGTCGCAGAGCTCCGGAGCGCCAACGTGCACTCTCGGGTTTGAATCATCGCAGTCGGCCGCGCCACAGTAGAGGTCTGCGTCTCTATCGCCTGCGGCGTTGTCGCCAAAGCAAGCGTCGCAGAGGTCACCGATGAGGTCATCGTCTGCGTCTTCTTGCCCTGGGTTGCGTGTGGTGAGGCAATTGTCTTCGTCGTCGCAGATACCGTCCAAGT
>JBLHWZ010000027.1:0-32097 GCA_047629415.1 Bradymonadia bacterium
ACGCTGGCGGTGTGACGGGCTTTTGCACCCGCCGTAAACGACGGGCCTGGGAGCGCTCTGGGCTAAAGCCCTCGCGACGCCCCCTGCGGGGGCTGGCTGGGTGGAGGACGGGTCGGGTTATGGGTTGGCCGATGGGCGTCAGTCTTCGAGGCCGAGGTTTAGGAGGTTGGAGGTTGTTTCGCTGTCCAGAGTCAGACTTTGGGAGATGCGGCGCATTTCGGCGGATAGGTCGCGGCTGCGGTGGATTTCGTCTTGCCGGAAGATGTAGTCCGCGACGCGGTCCACGGCGGTTGGCGACACCGAGAAGGCCGCGTAGCCGCGGGACCATTGAAATCGGCGGCCAAAGAGGTTCCGACGGTTGGCTCGGAATGACGATTGGCCTTTCCATTTGCCTACGAAGTCGGCCACCGCGATCGTTGGGGGCATCAGGAATTCGCCGTGCATGTGATCTCGCCATCCCCCGACGACGACGGTCTCGACCCCGAGCTCGGACGCCAGACCGATCAACAGGTTTCCAAATGCCTCGCGCGACCCATCCGAGATGAGCGGCGCCCTGCCTTTGGTCGAACAGATCACATGCACGTAAATCTCGGACAATCGCTTGGCTCCCACTGGATCTCCATCGGTTGGGTTCGCCCACGTGTTCGACCGCGCCCCAGCCCCGTTGTGCCAAATCCCCGAAACGCCTTCCCATGCAGCCCCCGCAGGGGGCGTCGCGAGGGCTTCAGCCCAGAGCGCTGCCAGGCCCGTCGTTTACGGCGGGTGTAAAAGCCCGTCCCGCCACCGCGGTCGCGATGAACGTCGCATCGGTCGGCCGCGATCATCGTCGCGTCGGTCGCCGTACCGATTTACGTCGCATGTAGCCGCCGCCGAACCGATTCACTGCTCAACGGCTGGAGTGCCGCCTCTAGGAGCACATGCAACAAACAAGGGGCTGACGAAAAGAGGGGCTCTCATTGGCGATCACTGGATGCGTAGGCGACGCCGTCGGAGACTCGGCGGCGGTCCGGACAACCCGCATACAGAACGGACGTTCCGGTCGATTGCACGGCATCGCTGGTCGGGTTGCGCTGATCGGGTTGCGCTAGTCTGAGAGCCCCGCTACTTCCGTCGGCCCTCTCGCCCGTGCGGTCCCATGATCGGTCTCGACTTCGGAACAACGAACAGCGCTATGGCCATCTACCGCGACGGTGATGTGCACTTGGCCGAGTTTTCGCTGATGGGCCGGCCTACGAACTCATTTCGGTCGATTCTCTACCTGTCGATCGATGAACGTCGCTCAATGAGGGAACCGGGTATCTTTGCCGGCCCTGCGGCGATCGAGCAGTATTTGGAAGAGGGCGCGACCGGCCGCTTTGTGCAGTCACTCAAGTCGCTTCTGCCCTCACGCACGTTCGAATCCACACAAGTGCTTGGCACCGTGTACGACCTCGAGACGTTAATCTCGGAGATCGTCTCGTCTCTTCGAGAGGGAGCAGAGAAGCAGTTTGGCCCAGTAGGTAACTCGGCCGTGGTTGGACGCCCAGTCGAGTTCGTCGGCGTGAAGACGAAGGAAGACGAGGATTTTGCGCTCGGGCGTCTCCGAACCGCTCTCGCGAAGTCCGGATTCACGGACGTGCACTTTGAGTTTGAGCCGGTCGCGGCTGCGTATTCCTACGCCCGCGGCCTCGAACGTGACGAGACACTGCTCGTCGCTGACTTCGGCGGCGGAACAAGCGACTTCTGCGTGATGAACGTGGGGCCGAGTACGAACGGGATGGAGCCCAAGGACCGCATTCTTGCCACTGACGGAGTGGGCTTGGCGGGCGACCGCTTCGACGCGCGGATTGTCGAGGCAGTGGTTGCCCCTGCGCTCGGGCGAGGCGGTCAGTATCGCGGCTTCGGGGGAAAGGGCCTCGACATCCCCGACTGGCTCTACACCAAGCTCTCAAACTGGCACGAACTCTCGTTCCTGAGAGCACCGAACCCGATGAGTACGCTGAAGGACTTGGCGAAGAACGCAGATGAGCCGGAAAAACTCGACGCGTTTCGGTGCCTCGTCGAAGAAAATCTCGGCTACTATCTCTACGATACAGTCGAAGGCGCGAAGCGTGTTCTCTCCTCTGCGGACAAGGCGGAGTTGGAGTTTGCCGAGTCGGTGGTTGAGGTGGACGTGTCGCTTTCTCGCGGCGACTTCGAGTATTGGATCGCCGAAGACCTGGACGAGATAGCGCTCGCGCTGGACCGGTCGCTTTCAAAGGCGGGCATGGCTCCGACAGACATCGACCGCGTGTTCATGACTGGCGGTACTGCGTTTACACCCGCCGTTCGAGAGATTTTCGAGGACACCTTTGGAGCCGAGAAGCTCGCTAGCGGTGGGGAGCTTACGAGCGTCGCGACGGGTCTCGCTCTGCGTGCTGCGGAGTTGGACGCAGCCGGCTAGTCGGGAAATTCCCCTTGTCGCGCGCGTACCTCGGAGATAAAGCGGCGCCATGACGCTGATTCCCGATAGATTCGACCTCGTAGAGAAGCTCTCCACCAAGAATGTCCACATCGTGAGCCTCGGCTGCCCGAAGAATCGGGTGGACTCAGAGCTGATGATTGGACAACTCCAAGGGCAGGGCTACAGGCTCGTGGATGATCCAGCTGAGGCCTCAGTCCTCGTGGTGAACACATGCGCCTTCATCGAGTCTGCGAAACAGGAGTCCATCGACACCATCCTGGAGATGGCGGAGTTCAAGGAGAAGGGATCGGCGGACCGCCTTATCGTCACCGGCTGCATGGCGCAGCGCTACGCGGACGAGCTGCAAGCGGAGATGCCGGAGGTCGACACCTTCCTCGGGACAAACGAGTTCAAGCGAATCGCGGCCGCGGTATCCGGCCAACTCCCCGACCGAGCCTACGTGACCTACGGGTCGGCGCTCTACACGTCGGACGAAGAGCGGGTGAACACGGTAAAGGCCGGCAGCGCATATCTGAAGATTGCCGAAGGGTGCAATCGCAGCTGCACCTTCTGCATCATCCCTAAGATCCGTGGGAAGCAGCGCTCTCGAGGTATCGAGGACTTGGTCACTGAGGCGAAGATGCTCGGCGCGTCCGGCATCAAGGAACTCAACCTGATCGCCCAAGACCTCACCAGCTACGGCGTAGAGTTTGGTCAACGCGACGCTCTCGAGGAGCTGTTGCTGCGGCTTGAGAACGAGGCGGACGGCGTTGAGTGGATTCGACTCCACTACGCCTATCCCTGGAACTTCACCGACCGGCTGATCTCCATCATCCGGGACTCCGACAAAGTGCTGCCCTACGTGGACATGCCACTTCAGCACATTTCAGATCATATTCTGAAGTCGATGCGACGGAACGTGAAGCGGGACGCACAGCGTGAGCTGATCGCCAAACTGCGCGATGTCCCGGACATGGTGTTACGGACCGTCTTCATCACGGGATTCCCAGGCGAGACCGACGCAGACTTCAACGAGCTGCTCGAGTGGGTGGAGGATGTCGAGTTCGATCGCGTCGGTGTGTTTGCCTACAGCCGTGAAGAGAACACCGACGCATACGACATGGACAACCAAGTGCCTGCGGAACTTGCTGCTGAGCGTCGTGACCATCTGATGGAAGTCCAGCAGGAGATCAGCCGTCGCAAGACGGAAGACCTCATCGGCAAGCGAATGCGAGTCCTCGTGGACGGCATCTCAGAGGAACATCAGCTCGTGTACGAGGGCCGCCATTACGGCCAAGCACTTGAGATTGACGGTGTCGTGTATCTCTCCTTCGAGGACGGTGCGCCGATGGCTCGCCCAGGCGAGTTCGTCGAGGTCGAGATAGACGACGCGACTGACTACGACCTGCTCGGTGTGGTGCGAGGTTGAGCCGGCGAGACGGGCCCCGCCCGAACCCAAGAGGCCGTCAGTCGGACCTTGGCCCAGCGAAGCCGTTCGCGCGTGGCACCGAAGTTGAGTTTACGGTCGAGTCGATCGCGGCAGGCGGTGACGCCTTCGCGAAGGTCGACGGGCTAGCAGTCTTCGCAGACCGCGGCTTGCCAGGTGATACGATTCGGGCCGTCGTCGAGAAGCGAAAGAAGAGCTTCGCCAAGGCTCGCACCACCGGCTGGTCGAGCAAGGGAGCGGGCACGATCGACGCTGCGTGCCCGGTTGCGTCTGAGTGCGGAGGTTGCCGGTTCCAGAGTGCTTCGTACTCCGACGAGCTTCGATGGAAGGTCGAAGCGACCTATTCGGCCATCACACGGATTGCGCGGGATCTGCCATGGCCAGAGTACGACGTCATTGAGTCAGTTACTCCCGATAGTTACCGCCATCGCGCTCGTCTTCGCATGGACGCTGACGGCCAGTTGGGCTTCTTTAGGGGAGGCTCTAACGAGGTGGTTCCGACCGAGAATTGCATGGTGCTGCACCCTGCGCTGAACGACGCCCGCCCGATTTCACGCGCGCTCTTTGGAGGCCTCGAAGGGCTCGAGTCCATCTTCCTCGAGTGGGACAACGTTCGAGATGGCGTCGCGATTACGGGCGAGTTCGCAGAGCGGGACTTGCCTCATGTGCTCCGCACCGTGCGCAGCCGCATCGAACCGATGAAGCCACTGCTGGATGTGACCACGATTGTGGTGCGTGCGAAGTGGCGCCCAACGACAATTGTGGGCGATGGCTGTGTGTGGCGCGATCACCGCTGCGGTAACCAAACAATCATCGTCAAGGAACCCGCCGCCGGGTTCAGCCAGGCGAACGCAGAAACGAACAGTCGGATCGTCGACCTCGTACAGCAGCACATTGGTCGGGTGGACGGCCGCCAAGCGCTTGAACTCTTTGGAGGGGCGGGCAACCTGACCTTCCCGATTTTGGGTGCCGGCTACAACGTGGACACTCTCGACGTCGGAGAGCAGGCTGTGCATGCCGCAGCTGCTGCGTGGAAGGTCTGGGACAAGCGGCCGCCACGTCGCGCTCGCTTCCATGCGTCGGATCTCGAGGCCGGCTTGCCTGGTGACTTGATCCCACTCACCAAAGAGTCAGTGACGATCGTCGCGGATCCCCCGCGTGGCGGAATGAGCGAGGCGCTCGTGTCTGACCTGGAGTACGCGAGGAAGGGGAAGACGTTCGTGTACGTCTCCTGCGATCCCGCATCGATGGCGCGCGACGTTGCACGTTTGGCGGAACACGGATGGATGCCGAAGGAGCTGAGCTTCATCGACATGTTCCCGCGCACGCCTCACGTCGAGGCGGTCGTTTGCCTGCGACGCGGCTAGCCTAGTCGCGCGGCCGCAGACCGTTGAAGAGGATGTCGAGGGCGCTCGCGAGGAACCGCTCTGTATCGAATTCGTAGCCGAGCGCGAGCCCCTGCTCGATGCCATCGGTGATGAGCTTGATGTAGAGCGCTGCCATCTTCGGATCGATCTCGCGGAGCTCGCCAGCGTCGATTCCCTGCTGGATGAAGCTCGCGATGAGCTCGACATAGAGCGCGTGAGCATCGGCGACTCGCTTGAAGACGTCGTCTTCGCGAATGCCCATTTCTGCGAGCACAACCAGGAACTTCCCGTGGTCCCCGCCGTCGGCAAACGCTCGCGTGAGCGCGCCACCGAGCAGGGTCAGCTTCTCGACGATGCTCCCCGTCATTCCCTGGACTTCCGCAACGATTGAAGCGGTTCGGCCCTGTTGACGCTCCAGCAGAGCGTCGAAGATCTCGCGCTTCGAGTGGAAGTGAAAATAGACCCCGCCTTTGCTGAGCCCCGCTTCCTTCGCGATGTCATCCACCCGAGTGTGGCCGTATCCATTGCGAATGAAACAGGCGCGCGCCGCGTCGAGGATCTGCGCTCGTCGTTCGTCTTGGCTCTTGTGCTTCGTCATATCGTTCCGTGGGTCGTCGCCTGCAGTTGCGACCGCCTAGTCGGTACCTCGCTAGCGTCTGCCACGCAACGCAGGTGTAGGCCTTGCGCCGTTCTGCTGCACCTATGCCGCCGGCTCTGTTCCCCATGAAACCCGGGGTCGCTATGTTGTCCCCCACTCCCTCTGTCTTCGGCAGACAATTATGCGCACTAAATCTCTCCTACTCGCACTCACAGTCGCTGCTTGCGGAACCTCCGCCACAGGGTCAGACGACGTGCGCCCGACCGAGGTTGGAACGGACACGCCGCTCGACGTCCCGACCTTCGACGCGGGCACCGATGCGGACGCCGCACCCGACAGCGACGACACTGATCTCAGACCGGACATCGACGCAGAGGACGATGCGCCAGACGCCGCGTTGCTCGGCGCGGGCGACCCGTGCGAGACCGACGATGAGTGCGAGTCTGATTTTTGCGTTACGATCGACGTGGGGGACTCGCTCGCGATCTGCTCCGAGCGCTGCGTCGACGAGGGTGATTGCGCCGACGGTAGCGAGTGCGTTCGTCTCGGTGGCGGTGGAGCTGACGTCGAGCTCGTCTGTCTCGCAGGCGACTTCTGCCTTGACCCTGATGGGGACGCTCACGGGCTTGGACCCGGCTGCGATGGTGACGATTGCGACGAATCCGATCCCGGCCGGTACGTGAACGCTGTCGAGACCTGCGATGGCATCGACAATGATTGCGACGAGGAGATCGACAACGAGATCAGCGTCGTCGGCGACCTCTGTGAGTCGGGATTCCCAGGCGCGTGCGCCGAGGGACTCTACGACTGTGACTCCGGCCTGCTCGAGTGCCGGCCAAGAACCGTCGCTTCCGTGGAAATCTGTAATGGCGCCGATGACGACTGCGACGGGGAGACGGACGAGGATGAGGCTGGCGAGCCGCTAGCGCGGGACTGCTACGCTGGGCCCGCCGAGACGCAGGACGTTGGGCTCTGCATGGCGGGACAGGAAGTGTGCGTTGAGGCGGACTACACCAGCTGCACAGGCCAAGTTGTGCCGACCGCTGAGCTCTGTAACGGCGACGACGACGACTGCGACGGACTCGCGGATGAAGGCGAGCCCGAAGCAGGTGGCGCCTGCGCGACCGGTGGACTTGGCGTCTGCTCGCCCGGGGTTCGAGAGTGCACAGCTGGAGCGGTTCGGTGCGCGCCTCTGACGGTCGCGTCGGAAGAAATTTGTGACTTCCTGGACAACGACTGTGACGGCAGTACCGATGAGTCGGGCGCGGGCGGCTCGATCGAACAGATCTGTTACACCGGGCTCGCAGAGACGCGCGCGGTTGGCGAGTGCGTCGACGGGATTGAGGTCTGCCAGGCTGGCGAGTTTCGAAGTTGCAACGACCAGCAGCTCCCAGTGGATGAGGTCTGTAATGGGCTTGATGACGACTGTGACGGTGAGGTCGACGAGGGCAACCCCGGCGGTGATGGCAGCTGCCCGACCGGTGTCCCTGGACTGTGCTCCGTCGGCGTCCGCGAGTGTGTCGATGGTGGATTGGTTTGTACGCAGACGGTCTTTCCGACCGCCGAAGTCTGCGACGGCGAGGACAACGATTGCGACACTCGCCGTGACGAAGACCCGAGCAACAGCACGCTTGCGCGGGATTGCTATACCGGGCCTGATGGCACGCTTGGAGTCGGCACGTGTTCCGGCGGCACGCAGATCTGCGACCTCGGGGCCTGGGCCGCTTGCAGCGATGAGGTGCTTCCGTCGCTAGACACCTGCGACGGGCGGAACAACGACTGTGATGCCGATGGCGCGGACGAGGAGAACCCTGGAGCGGGCTTGGTTTGCTCGTCTGGCGAGTTCGGAATTTGCTCCGCGGGAACCACAACGTGCAGTGGTGGAGCGATCAACTGCGTGCCGAACCTCACCGCCAGGCCAGAGACCTGCGACGGGAACGATCAGGACTGCGACGGTGCCGTGGACGAGGACTCCGAGGGGAATCCGCTTGCCCAGGAGTGCTACACTGGCCCGGTATGGAGCGCGGGCGTTGGCGTCTGCCGCGGTGGTGAGCGGGTCTGCAGCGACGGCGCTTATGGAATCGACTGTCTAGGCGAGCTCACCCCCACGACCGAGATCTGCAACGGGACCGACGAAGACTGCGACGCGACCGTGGACGACGGATGTCCGATTGGGCTCAGATTGGTCGGTGGAAACACGAGCGGTCAGTATGGCGGCGGCGGCGGATCATCATTCTCCGACGCGTGCACATCCAGTCAGGTCATCGTGGGTATCAATGTTCGTGCAGGCAGTCGGGTAGATCGGATTCAAGCGGTCTGCGGGACGATCTCGATGAGCACCAACACCTCGACTACGCCTTATAGCTACTCAGTTTCGACCGGTGTCGGGAGTACGCTGGGCACGCACGGGGGCTCCGGTGGCACGGCATATTCCTACCGCTGCCCAGCGAACCAAATGGTGAGCGGCATCGTCGGCCGCCAAGCCAGCGCTATGGACGCGATCGGGATCAACTGCTCTCCTCTCATCGCGACCGGAATTCCTGGCAGCTACTCGATCAACCGCGGTGCCGGCTCGAGTTCGAGTCAGTACGGTGGATCAGGCGGCAGCGCCTTCTCCTACACCTGCCCGGGCAACGACGTCGTGCGAGGAATCTTCGGACGATCGGCCTCTCGCGTGGACGCGCTCGGCGTGTACTGCGGGGACGTTAGCGCAACGCTGCGCTAGCGCAGCGACAGGAGCGCTTACTGCTGTCGCCCGGGGCCGGCCAACGACCAGTGGATGCCAAACCATCCACGGGTGAACGCTCCCTGCTCAACGCGCACATCGACTCCGATTCGGTTGCGCGGGAGAATGCCTAGACGGCCCTCGAACGAGCCAACCCGGGAGCCAGCCATCCCGACCAGCGTGTCCGGCCGGTGTCGATACGCGAAGCCGATATGGACACCCTGGTCGGCGTTGAACCCGAGGCCCATCTCAAGTGGCACGTGGATGCTCCGATTCCGCTCTCGGAACCGGTTGCCTCCATCGTGTTCAAAGAAGAAGTGGTCCACCGCTAGATCGATCCGGTTGGTCCAGCTCAGGCCAGTCAAGTGCGAGAAAATCGCTCCGAGATCGAGCCCAATTTCGGTGTGGGTAGCTAGTTGGGTTCGACCCCAGCCCTGCGTGGTGTTCTGCTCGTCGTATCCGCTCGCGCCAAACTCCGCGTAGGATCTATCGGAAGGGCCGAAACGAACGCGGTGTCCCGCAGAGGCCCCAATCCGTCGGTAGGCGAGGTCCGTGCTTAGCTCGAGGTTTGGGGTGATGACCCATCTCCGAGTGATGACCGGCGCGCGCAGAACGAGGAAGCTGTTGACGTCCAACCCACGCTCGACGAGCGGCGTGAAATAGAGCTCCAGCGTAGCGCCGCGGATCTCGGACGTGTTCTGAGGCAGATCTGCGCCAGTGCCTTTGAACGAGCCGATCACGTCGGCGAACCACCCTGCGAAGAACACGCTGCCGCCGCCGAACATTAGCGTTGAGCCTATGGGGCGGGCGACCGCAGAGGAGTCGCCGGCCTGCCTCACCGCAATGCCTGCGGTTAGGGCGACGAGAGCGATACCCTCACTGATCAGTAACTTGTTCGCCGATCGCCGATCGCCAGCCAATGCGTGTCCCGCCCCATGCCAGAGCGTACCGACCGTCAGCGCGAGGGCGCCCGCCGCGGCGTTTCCAGGTCGCGACCTGTCGGGTGTGAACTCCCAGCCATCCTCTGCCAGCTCTTCGTCTTCGCGCTCCATCACTTGAGCGTCGGCGGCCGCCGGGAGCAGGCCGAGGAACAACGCGAGGACGAGAGCGATCGAGCGCATGGGCTAGTTTAGCGGAACGAAGAGATCGTCCTCGATCGTCGCCACACTTGGAGTGACCCTGGGATTCCCAAGCTCATCGAACTCCACCGCGCCGATGACGCCGTCGACGGTGACTCCACCTTGGAGTCGCGAGTTCACCTCGACCGGGGCCCGCAAGTTCTCGTTTAAGAGGATCTGCCGAGCGGCCAGCGTGGCATCGAAGGCGAACGCTTCAAGCAGGCCGGGGTCTCGGCCGTACGTGTAGTAGAATCGGTCCGCGAACTCGCGGGCTGTTCCTTCGGCAAGCTCTGGGGAGAACCAGTACGGAATGATTGCGCCGCTGAGGTAGTTCGACGAATTCAGAAGCAGCGAGTCCGTCAGCATGAAACTGTTGCCGAGGTATGTGATCGCGCGGCGACCGTCGGCGGTACGGGTGGCTCCCTCGGCTGTGGGCCAGATGTCCTGCGCAGTGAGATACGCTGAGAACGTCGCAGCCAGCTGATCGTCGACTGCGAGAATGACGGCGTCCGCATCTGTCGATGCGACCGCCTGGGCAGCCGCCTCGGCAGCCCGCTGGGTGGCTGATGCGTCGCCCTCGACGGCTTCAAGATAGACCCGGCGGACAACGCGTGCTCCCAAGCGCTCGATGTGCTCTTCGGCCGCGTCGGCGAATGACTCGAAGAAGGGCTCAGAGAGGTCGGAGGGCTTACTTACGATCACGTAGCGAGAAACGCCTCGACCGTCGGCGACGTCTACGGCTGTCGTAGCCTCGGCGCGCGGATCGAAGAGCCAGCGATACACTCCGTCCACGCGCCGTTGTTCGGCCATCGGCGAGAGCGATATGATCGGCAGCCCGTTGTCGGCGGCAACTTCTGCTGCTGCTGCTGCTAGGTCATCTTCGACCGGTCCGATGATGACCGAGACGCCCAAGTCAGCGAGTTCAGCGACAGCACGGGCAGCGCCATCGGAGGTTCCATACGTGTCTCGGATCACAAGAGTGGAGACGGCGTCTCGGTCTTCGAAGGTCCTCTGTGCGAGGAGCATCGCGCCCAGCGCCGCTCGTCCGGCCCGGCGTGTGGGGCCAGTAAGTGAGAGCACTGCGCCGTAACGAAGGGGCAACTCTGCGCCGGGCAATTCTAACGTTGCGCGGACTTCATCCAGTCTTTCCGGCCGGGCGAATTGATCGGTCGCAGCAGCTGCACGATTCAGAATCTCAAGCGCGCCGACGATGTCTCCAGTGTCGCCCATTTGCGAGGCCAAGGGAGCTGCGAGTGCAGCTTGAGCGAATGGACTGCTGTTTTCGAAGAGATCCGCTCGTCGGGCTGGCGAGATATGAAACTCGGCAACCTCTGCGGCGCGATCGATCGCGTAATCGAGCATCAGGCCCTCACCGAAATCAGCGACGAGAGCGAGCGTGTTCAACGAGTCCTCAGCGAGGTCGGCCGAAATCTCGGCCTCTGCGAGTAACGACCCGAGCTGGGCCTCGTCTCCGCGCACGACCCAGCCGACTGGGATCTCCACCACGCCATCGGTAAGTGCATCAGCGACCCCCTGAATCGCAGTCTCCGTGTTGCCCCTGCGGGCCTCAACGAAGCCAAGATAGAGGATGGCAGCCTGGTGCGTTTCTGGACCGTCTGGAGCGGCACGAAGCGAGCGGAAAGCGGTGTCTGCCTCCCACACGTTACCGAGCGCGATATGCGTTCGAGCCGCATAGATTTCGGCACGCACCGCCATCGGATCGGTAGCAAACTCGGCGCCGAAGAGCTGGAATGCCTCCAGCGCTTGCTCGTACCGTCCGGCCTCGTAGTACGCGACGGCACTGTCGAACGACGCCGCGGCGGTTTCGTCTGATGTCGTCGGCGCAGGTGCCGTCTCAGTTAAGTCTTCCCAGCTCGCAATCGGCAGAGGCTGTTGGCCACTGCATGCTACGAGAACCGAGAGTGCCAATATCAGGCATGTTGAAAACGCGTAATGCATCACCGTGGGGTTAAGAGTCGCGTTCCTTGCGGTCTATTCCAGCGGATCGCGAAGGGCAATCGTAGGTGGCGGTATAGCGAACGGCAGTCTGGGAATGCCAGCCGTACGAGCAGGCCTTCGCTGAACTCCATACCGGATTGGCCGGCAATTTGCCCCCTGAACAACGGCATGGTACCGCGCTTTGACTACATCGAATCGCATACAACGAATCGCACGAGGCATTGATGAGCGAAGTGTCCTGGGTAGACCTAGTGGTCGCACAGACGGAAGC
The DNA here is from genome assembly GCA_047629415.1 of Bradymonadia bacterium. Classification (GTDB taxonomy): domain Bacteria; phylum Myxococcota_A; class Bradymonadia; order REDH01; family REDH01; genus CBDUJZ01. The sequence continues at coordinate 11,908 of JBLHWZ010000027.1, forward strand.
GCCGGCAGAATCCGCACACACCATTTGGTCGTTGCTTGGAGACGCGTCAGGTATGGTCCTGATGGTCCTTTTCGTCCTGGTAGCCGCGTCCGTCGTCTCCTGGTTCGTGATTGGCTATAAGTGGATCTCGTTGCGAAAGGCGGTCTCCGAGACCCGCAAGTTCCACGAAGCTTTCTGGCAGTCCAAACGGTTCGACGAGATCTTCACGACCGCTGAGGCCTTGGTTGCTTCTCCGGTCAGCCAAGTTTTCCAAGCCGGCTACGTCGAGCTTCGAAAGCTCCGTGCGGCGGACAAAGAGGGTACGATGTCGGCCCAGCTTGGCGGCATCGAGAATGTCGAGCGCGCCCTTCGGCGAGCGTACACGACCGAGGTCAGCAAGCTGGAGCAGATGACCCAGTTCTTGGCGACCGTCGGCTCGACAGCGCCTTTCGTCGGTCTCTTCGGAACGGTCTGGGGGATCATGCTCGCGTTCATGAACCTGGCCACCGCGGATGGGGCCGCCGAGACCTCGATCGACGTCGTCGCGGGACCGATCGCAGAGGCGCTGATCGCCACCGCGATTGGGTTGATGGCGGCGATTCCGGCGGTTGTCGCGTACAACTATTTCAACTCGCGAATCAACAACCTCTCCGTCGATATGGAGAACTTCTCCAACGACTTCCTTAACATCGTGAAGCGGCACTTCTTCAAGTAGCCGCCTACGTCATTGCATAGGAGCAGACGATGGGAATGGGAGTTGGAGGTTCTGGGGGCAAGCGCAAGGCGATCAGTGACATCAATGTCACGCCGCTCGTCGATGTTATGCTCGTTCTCTTGATTATCTTCATGGTCTCGACGCCTCTGATCGTGAAGGACGAGTCGGAGCGTGTGGTCGACCTTAATCTGCCGGTCACAGCCGACAATCCGAACCAGGTCGACATCGCGAACACCGACAAGCTCATCCTCGCGATCGGACCTAACCTGCGGGTCACCCTCGGCGACGAGATCATCACAGATTGCTCGGCTACGCTGGGAATCCAGGATCCGACCCTCTGGCCTGCCGCTTGGGCGCCTTGTTTCAACGAGGTGCAGCAGAAGCTCGGCAATAACCCGCGACTCGCGGAGCAAGAGAGCCTTTACTTGCTCGCGGACACGACGATTCCCTATGGCTTCGCCGTCGGTGTGTTGAACCGAATTCGAGCCGCAGGCGTTACCAACGTGGGAATGGTGACCAATCCAGAGCTCAACGCGCCGACCCCGGCGGCTCCCGTCGACGGAGAGTAGATTGTACGGGGCGCAACAGAAGGACACGGTTGGCGTAGCGTTTGGCGCGCTTCTGACCCTTTTTGCGCACGTCGTGCTCGTCGGGATGCTCTTCTTCGTGAATCCGATCGGCGAGGGTGACGAAGCGGCAGACACACTCGTGCTTTCCGTAATCGAAACCGAGCTCCTCATGTACGGCGAAGTCATGCCGACAGATGGCGAGCTGCCGTGGATCGCGAACCCGGAGGAGGCGCCGCAGGAGAGCGATTCGGAGCCCGCTCCTGTGCCCGAGGAGGAGACGACTCTCCCCGAGCAAGAGACCGTTGTGATCCAGCCGGAACCGGCGGCGGATACCGTCCCAATCGTGCAAGAGAACCGCCCCGAACCAGTCGACCATCGGCCCGACCTACAGACCCGTCCCGATCGCGGGGAAACCAACCCAAACCGCCCAGAAAACCAGCGGCCAACGATGGGGAGCCAAGACGGGTTTCAGGGGGGGACGAGCCTCTCGGCGTCTGCCCTCGCGAACCAATTTGCTGGCATCGTGCGGCAACTGAGCCGCGCCCTCCGACGTCCTGCGGCGATCCCGAGCGACGAGTACGAGGATCTGGAAGCGACGGTCTGGGTTCGCTGCACTGGCTCCGGTCAGATAACGACGTGGGAATTCGAGCAGCGCAGTGGCAATCGTCTCTTCGACGCCGCGGTGGAGTCGATGCTGAACCGGTTTCGCATGGGTTCCGATCGACTGCGCCTGAGCTCAGTGTCCAACGCGGAGATTCGCGATCAGATGGTCTCAGACGGATTTCGCATTCCTGTTCGAGGCGGGCGATAGCCCGTTTTTCGCGTAGGCCCACATGTACGTGCTAGACGGTGGTGCGGAGTGAAACGCGGTCCGTCGGTGTTGCCTCCGGTCTCACGTGTTGATCCCGCGACCGTCGCCTCAGACCAGACATCAGATGAAGTTCATTCAGCTCCTATTCGCCACGCTTCTCGCGATGGCGTCCATCGCGACCCCGGACACTGCTGAGGCTCAGACAGCAGGCGCCGTCGAGGGCGCAACGCTTAATCAAGAGGGCCTGACGCTACCCCCAGTTTCGGGGTCAAACGGGCCCCGCTTTGTGACTCCGATCGCAGTCCCGAACACCTACAATCTTGGCGACGACGACCCCGAGGGCTACGAAGCATGGATCGGCGAAACGATTCGCAATTGCCTCCGAATCTCAGGCTACTTCGACATCTTCGGCCCCGACACGTACTTCTTTGATCCGGGATCGGAGGGCATGGCGCTGAGTACCATCAACTTCCAGAACTGGTACAATGTTGGGGCGCAGGGACTGGTGAAAACCGCGTTCAGCGTCGCGGGCAACCAAGTCTCCATCGACTTTCGTCTCTTCGACGTCGACACGCAGGCTGAGATCGAACTCGGTTTCACTGGCGGAATCATCGCCCTCGACCAGCTCCAGTCGAAAACCTACGAGTTCATCAACGCGCTCATCGAGTACTACAGCGGCTCCGTCGGCATCTTCGGAACGCGCATCGCTTACGTTGGCCGCGATAGCGGTAACCACAAGCAGATCTACATGATCTCGATGGACGGATCGGGCATCTCATCGGTCACAAGCAACGGCAGCATCAACCTTCTGCCAGCGTTCGGGCCGGGCGGCGAGGTCATGTACACCTCGTTCATCAATGGAAACCCGGACGTCTTCATTGGGGCGAACAACGCGCGCTCCCTGAGCAGTCGTCCAGGAATCAACTCGGGAGTCGAGATGGCGCCCGGCGGCGGAGAAATCGCAATCACGATGTCGGTCCACGGCAACACCGAAATCTACGTCATCGATCACACGGGCAACATCCTTCGTCGTTGCACGAGTAACGACTCCGAAGACGTCTCGCCGGCATGGAGCCCCGATGGCTCCCAGATTGCGTTCGTCTCTGATCGCAGCGGCGGCCCGCAGATCTACTTGATGAACTCGGACTGTTCCGGCCAGACTCGCGTGACGTTTGCGGGCGGCTACAACACGTCTCCGGACTGGTCTCCGCAAGGCGACCGCATTGCGTTCACCGGTCGAGACAGCGCAGGCAGCTTCGATGTCTTCACGGTCGAGCCGCATAGCAACTACATCGAGCGACTGACGCAAGATCAGGGTGACAACCGCGAGGCCAGCTGGTCCCCGGACGGTCGATACTTGGTCTACACATCGACTCGTGGTGGCTCCGGCGGAGCGCTCTACATCATGACGGAAGACGGACAGTACCAGACCGAGATACTCTCCGGTGGCTACGAAACGCCGGCGTGGGAGCGATAAGACACCGCAGAGACACGCAGAGTCGAGTCACCGAACGCTGAGCCCACGAACGTCTCGCCAGCGTGCGCCGAGAAAACCGATGCAAACCACACCAATCAACATGCTTCGAAAATTCCATCTCAGTCAGCACCTGCTGCTCTCGTTCGTTCTCGGGCTCACCATGCTCGCTTGTGGCGGACGTCCTCCAAATGATTCGATGGAGGCGGCCCGAAACGCGATCGACATGTCCGCCGAGGCCGAGCCATGCGCTGAAGCAGAGTACCGTGCGGCGCAGAGCCTGCTCGATCAGGCCGAGGATGCGTTCGCCGCTCGCGACTACGCCAACGCTCGGCAGCTTGCCGACGCTGCAACCTTGCAGGCCCAGCGCGCCCGTCAGACCGCGATCGACAACGCCGAGGACTGCGACCTCATGCGAACCATGGAAGAGGCCGTCGATCAGGCGCAGGAAGAGCGCGCGACCACCGAGACTACTCAGGCTGACCCCGACTATCAGTTCCTGCCGGTTTACTTCGACTTCGACCAGGCCGCATTGACCGAGGGAATGCGTAACACGCTCAACGCCCACGCGGATCAGATGATGCTCGGCCAGCGCCTGCTGATGCAGATCGAAGGGCACTGCGACCGCCTCGGCTCCACAGAATACAACCTCGCGCTCGGCGATCTTCGTGCTCGCACGGTCAAGGAGTACCTCGTTCGCCGCGGCGTGCCCGCCGGTCGTGTTTCGACGGTCAGCTACGGAGCGGAAATGCCGATCTCCGCGCGCGATCGAGAGAACCGTCGGGCCGAGTTCCGCGTCCGCCGCTGATACAGCTTCGCGATGGCTCACCTGCGTCAAGCCCACGCCCTGTGCCAAGGCTCACGCCCTAAGAGTCACGCGCCCAAGCCTGCTAGGGCGTGGTATCCGACGACTTATCGGCGACACAGCGCCAAACTAATCTGAGAACCCGGCTCGCTGCCGGAACGAGGCAACGATGACCCACCGAATCGCATCCGTCGACATCGGTTCCAACTCGGTGATCATGCTAGTGGCTGAGCCCGATGGGAACGGCGGCTGGACTCGTCTCGTCGACCGCGTCGCCGTCACTCGGATCTCTGAAGGTCTCGATTTTAGTGGACGTCTCGCACTGGAACCGGTCGCGAGAACTCGCGCCAAACTTGAGGAGTTCGCCTTGGAGGCGCGCGAGATGGAAGTGCGTGCCGCGATGATCACGGGCACAGCGCCGTTCCGTCGTTCCACAAACGGGGCGGAGGTGGCCGAGTCACTGGGCAGCGTCTTTGGTGCTCCGGTGACAGTGGTGAGCGGAGAGGAAGAGGCCGCGCTCTCACTGCTCGCAACGCAGCGCTCCTTCCCCGCGCTCCGCTCGATGCTCGTCGTTGACGTCGGTGGAGCGTCGACCGAGCTGATCTATGCGGATGAGTCGGGCTCCGAGATGGTAAGCATGGACATCGGCTCGGTGAGACTGACCGAACGCTGTGTGCCATCGCATCCCCTGACAACTGAAGCGGCCGCAGCGTTGGCCGCCACGATCGATGATGAGCTCGCGCGGCCCGAGGTCGCCGCGATCTTCGCGAAGGAGGCTGAGGCTGTGGTCGGCATCGCAGGTACGGTCACGACGCTCGTGACGGTCGCGCTCGGGATGGACGACTACGACGACCAGGTCGTGCACGGTTATCGGTTGGGCACGGGGTCCGTGGGCGAACTCTTCGAAGCGCTCGCCGCAGAGTCCGTCGAGCAGCGCTGCATGCGTCCAGGACTTCCCGCCAAGCGCGCGGATGTACTGCCCGCCGGTGCCTTCTTGCTCTCGAAGATCCTCACGAATGCAGGCGCGAGCGAGGTGATCGTCAGCGATCGCGGAACCCGCTGGGGACGCCTCTACCGAGACGCCTAGCCCCTTCCGGAGCCTCGCCAGGTCGTCACTGCCTCGTCGCAGGGAAGTCGTTCTCCGAGACGCGTGAATGGTCACCCAGCCGTTAGGCGCACGGGCATTCGACGAGAAGCTCGTCGGATGGGTAGCAATCACCGTTTCCGCTGATGTCTCGAACACATTCGCTGGGAGTGGAGTCGCAATCGTCCGGCGGAGCGACGCATTCATAGGCGGTCTGCTGATCTGCCGGGTTGCCTGTGTCGACCCCGCAGCACAGGCAGCGACTGGTACAGACCTCGGTTGCTGCGCAAGTGAGGCCGCCACACGAGTGAGGCTCGCCGGCATCTTCGAGTTCAACCGCGTCCGCGAGCACGTCATCTTCGCCCGCGTCGACAACGGTGGGCGTGTCCGGATCGGCGTCCGGGGAGGTCACATCGGCAATCGCCGTATCTACGGAGCCGTCCATGCCGGAGTCGGATACCGAGGCGGTGGATTCCGCATCGGAGCCGCAACCAGCAAGAACGACGACGGTGAAAGACAGGACGAAACAACGCATGAACCTCCGAGAGTGAGTCCAATACAAAGCCGAGTCGCCGCCTCGCCACGATGCCCCTGCGAGTCGCCGCACCCACTCAGCATACGCCATGTTCGAGCACCGCCACCCCTCACTCACCGGAGTCCCACCAGCCCGAAGGGCTTCCCAGGATCAGCGCCTTCAGGTGCGTCGCAAGGGCTTCAGCCCGCAGCGTCGCCCGAGGCCCGTTCTTTAGGGCGGGTGACGCCACAGCGTCCCGCCGCCGACATTGCGCTCGCCGCCGTTGTGGCCGCCGCCGCATCCAGCCGCCGCCGCATCCCGCCACAGCGTCCCGCCGCCGACATTGCGCTCGCGGCCGCGTCCTGCCGCTGCCGCGGCGCTCGCGCACGTGTACCGCCGGCCGCCCGCACGCCGATCGGCTCGCCGCCAGCACCCGGACCTCCGGCGCCTGCTATGACGCGTACTCGCGTGAGAACTTCCCATTCCGCAAGACAACGCGAGTCGGTCCGACCACCGGATTCTCGCTCCCGTAGAGCGGGTCACCCGGTAGCAGCAGATGCATCGTATCGTTGATGGTCTCCAGCCGCGGGAGAATCGGCGTCGGGACCTCGGCGGCAGCCCAGGCCAACGCGTCAGCGAGGGTGGTACAGCCAGCGAGATCTTCGAGCGTGCAGAGTGTCGGTGGGGCCAGCTGAATCTCTCCGGCTATGTACGCGTCGAGGGCGTCCTGCGCGGCGAACCACTGACCGTGCACCATCTCTGAGTAGTCAGGAACTGGTTCCTGACCTGCTGGCGCGACTGCAAAGAAGAAGCGCGTATCGAAGCGTCGACTCTCAAAGGGGGGCGTGATCCAGTGCGCAAAGTAGTCGAGCCCAACGGCGTCGAGCGTCAGCTTTTCGGCGCCCAGCACGGCCGCAAAGGTTGTGGTGCCCGCGTTCAGCGCGGCTCGCTTTTCGGCAAGCGAGGCCAGCCGCTCCTGGTCGTGGAGTTCCACCACGCTGCCGTCAGCGTCTCGTGCTAGAAGGACTCCGGCTTCTTCGAAACACTCGCGCAGCAGCGCGACGACGTGGGCACGGAAGAGCTTGGTGTCGTCAGTGTCCTCGAAGGTTCCACACGTCTCCAGTCCGTGAACAGGAATGCTTAGATCGTGGTCCGCGTCATCGACCCGGCCTCCTGGGTAGACATACGCGCTGGCCAGGAACGCGGCTTTTGCGGTCCTCTTCGAAAGAAAGACCTCAAAGCCATCGCTGGTCTCCCGTGCGAGGACCAGCGTGGATGCGTTCCTGATCGGTTGGCTCAAGTGTCCGAGGGCCAGAAAGTAGTCACCGAACCGTCGGTCTCGACCACGAGGAGGGCTGGATCGAACTCGGAGCCGTCCGCGCTCGCATTAGTGATCACGAGGATCGTTCCGGCGTCCTCGCCGAGCGTCGGCTCGAAGAGGAGGGTCGCGTCTCCGGCGGTGACAAGAATCTGAGCATCGCCAGCCTCTAGTGTGACCGGCTCGCTGATGTCTCCGAGCTCAAGGGAGCCGCCCAATGCGTCTATCGTGACTTCTCCCACAACGCTTGCCCCATGGACGAATACGCGCTCGGTCGCGGCCTCGGTGTTTGCCGGGACGAGTAGTGCGTCCCCCTGCGTACCGTCGTCGAAGAAGATGACCGTGTTCGTGGTATCGGCGTCGTATGTGCGGTTGCCCATTTCAGCGAGGGCTTCGTCGGTCTCTGCGTCGGCTTCCGTGGCGAACGCCGTGAAACGGTGCCGTCCGGACTCAACTTCCGAGTATTCGCTGGCCTCGCCATACTTGGTCGCTGTCGCGAGCATATCGGCGCCGCGATACACGTCGATTCCGTCGGTGGCGCTGGCGTTCAGGAGAGCCGAGACGTGCAGGAAGCGGATGTCGAAGAACTCGGGGATGATCTCCAAGCGTCGCTCGATCGTATTGTCCGGGCCGAGCGTAACGAACCAGAACTCTCCTTCCTCGAAGAGGCCGCCGGCCCATACATTTGTGGTCCACTGACCGAACTCCATCGGTACCGCCAGAAGTGGCTCGGGCTCGCCAGCCTGCGCGAATCCGAACGTGAACTCGCCGAGCGGAACGAGATGCTCGTCAAACGAGTACCAAGTGAATTGCAGGTTCTCGTCGACTTTATCGCCGCTGATCGTGAAGTCGAGAATGCCGGCGCCGATTACGGAGTGGAAGAAGCGAACTCGCTGGCGCGGTTCGTCGGTTGCCGTATCGACGGGAACCCCGAGGTCGTCGACAGCGCCAACAAGAGTCAACGGCTCGTCGCCCTCATTAGGCTCGCTATCGTAGCCACTCACGCCACCGATCCACATCGTGTAGATCGCGCCCTCGGTCATGTTCCAGCGCGTGTTGAGCAACGAGTCTTCGAGAGTGCCACCCTCGGGGACGAGGTCGAACTCGTACTGGCGCGACTCAAACTCGATGTACGGGTCGGGCGCGTTGAAGTCAGGGGTGACTTCGTACTGCTCAAGGCCCGCCCAAGGGCTGCCTGAACTCGGGGCCTCTCCGTCGATCCAGATGTCGAGCGTCGGCGTGTCAGGAGAAACGTGGACCATGCGCACGAATGCTGGATCCTCGATCCGCGAAGGAACGTCCTCTTCTGTGGTGTCGGGTTCGACATCCGGCTCCGCCGTGTCTTCGGACGCTGTGTCTTCTGCTGGTGTATCCGTCGCTCCGGTGTCCGTTGCGCCGGTGTCGGTCGCCCCTGCATCGGGAGTGACAGTACCAGGAGCTTCGGCGTCGGATCCGCACGCGGCAACGAGGGCGAGAATGAAGATTGGGGAGAGGACTCGTCTGAGCATGACAGCAGGGGCAGGAAGATGATTTTGGGTGGTATATCAGAGGGTTTGGTTGGGTACAATTTGGCCTCTCGCTTACATCCGGCTACCTTCGTCCGTGTCCCCCACGCACTATCAGAGCATTGACTGACCCGCGCACCGATCGACTCGACCTTCTTACCCGCTGGCAGACAGCTCGCGAGAGCCACGTTTTTGTCGTCGGTACGCGACCCGAAGCAGCCCTCAAGATGGGCGAGTGCGTCCGTTATCTCTATGAGCACTTTCGCGAGCTGCACGAGCGGCCGGTCGATCGCATCGACCTGTTTCTTGTCGGAGGCGGTCTCAGCGCTGAGGTTGGCTCACGAGTCGCGGCGCTTTGCCGAGAGTATGCGCGGGAGCTGACCGTCGTCGTCACGGGATCGGTTGGGCCGGGCGAGACGGTGACGAGCGTGGCTGCGGATACGCTCCTGATGCACCCGATGGCGACGCTGACCACCGCGTTGTCAGCCGGCGACCGATCGAAGCCCGGCGGTAACAGCCCGGGTCTAAACAGTCTCGTCACGCATCTGATAGATCGAGGTCAGGCTGCCGATCCGGCGTATGGCGCCATGCTCCAACGCACAGATGCTGCCGCGGTCGGCGACGCAATTCACCGTGTGGAATGGGTTCGTCACCAGCTCGAACAGCTGGCGCAGGCTCGGCTCCACCCGCCCGACAAAGCAGCACTCGCCGTGCTTGTCGACACGCTGACGAAGCGAGTGCAGCGCGTAGGGGAGCCCGTCGATCGACGTTCCGCTCGGCTCCTCGAAGCTCTCCCAGTCCAGATTCCGACGCCGGACTTGGAGTCCCTAGCGTTCGATTTGCACATTGCATACGAGGGTGCGCTAGAGCTCTTGCTTCGTTCTGATTCGGCGCCTCGCGCGGTGATCGAGTCTGTGCATACGCTGCACACGCTCGGGCGAGCGGATGAAGCGGGTGAGGTGGTGGAGCAGTGGGTTCGACACTTCGACGCGCCCGTCCACTAGAGCGAGTGGTAGTGGGGGCTGGATGATCGCTTGCCGCAGCGCGTCATGACTATTAAACGGGCGGCAACCCACACCAAGAGCGTTTGCCATGTCATCACCCGACTTTCCCGAGCCTCCTCCGTCCATGCCGCCTACTGCGCTCTCGGAGTGCGACGCCATGCTCGAGACCTTGGCGGCAAACGCGCAGGCCTGGGTCGACACTAAGATCCCCGCCCGAATCGCGCTGCTAAAGGAGACTATCACGTGCTCCGTTGCGGAGGCCGAAGGCTGGGTCGCCGCTGGGTGTAAGGCCAAAGGCATCAACGACGGAGACGCACAGGCAGGCGAAGAGTGGCTGGCAGGTCCCGTGACGTTCATCCGCAACCTGCGCCTCTTGGTAGAGGCTTTGGAGGAGGGCGGTCAGCCGGAGCTTCCGTCCAAGTCGTCAAACGCCGATGGGCAGAAAATCGCTCGGGTGTTCCCGACGAACTTCACCGACAAGCTCATGTTCACCGGAATCACCGCCGATGTGTGGATGGAGCCTGGTAAGGACATCGAGCAGGGGCGAATCTACCGCGAGAAGGCCGCTGGAAAACCTGGAAAACCAAGCGTAGCACTCGTCCTTGGGGCAGGAAACGTCGCATCGATCGGGCCGATGGACGCGCTCTACAAGCTCTTCGTCGACGACGAAGTCGTCATCCTGAAGACCAACCCGGTCAACGCTTACCTAGGCCCCTACATCGAGCGCTGCTTCGCGCCGTTTGCCCGGAAAGGCTGGTTTGCGGTCGCTCACGGAGGGGCGGAGCAGGGCGCTCACCTCTGCAAGCACGCTCTCGTCGACTCGATCCACATTACGGGCTCGGACTCCACTCACGACGCCATCGTCTGGGGTACCGACCCTGAAGACAAGGCGCGACGAATCGCCGCCAAGGACCCGATCAACACGAAGCCGATTTCCTCGGAGCTCGGCGCCGTAACGCCCGTCATTATCGTGCCCGGCAATTGGTCGGACGCAGAGCTTCAGTACCAAGCGCGTCACGTAGCCTCGATGGTCGCGAACAACGGTAGCTTCAACTGCAACGCTGCCAAAGTCCTCGTCACCGCCAGTGGATGGAGCCAACGCGAACGCTTCGTCGAGCTAGTGCACAGCGCGCTCGGCAACATGAAGCCGCGCAAGGCCTACTATCCCGGCGCGGAGAAGCGCTACGAGGGATTCCTTGAGAACTACCCGGACGCCAAGAAACTCGGCGAGAGCCACGACGGCGTCGTGCCATGGACCGTCCTTCCGAACGTCCCCCCCGAGAAGGGGGAGTATGCGCTTTCGAACGAAGCGTTCTGCGGCGTTCTAGCCGAGACCGTGATCGAGGCGGCCGACGCGGCGGAGTTCCTTCCCAAGGTGACAGTGTTCGCGAACGACGTCCTCTTCGGGACGCTGTCGTGCATGATGCTCATTCACTCGAGCACCGAAAAGGCGAACAAGTCTGCTTATGACAAAGCAATCGCAGAGCTGAAGTACGGCGGGATTGCTGTCAACTGCTGGGCCGGCCTGATCTACGGCCTCGTCGTCACCCCGTGGGGAGCACACCCGGGCCACACGCTCGAAGACATCAAGTCGGGCCGCGGCGTCGTGCACAACACGTTCATGCTTGAGAACGTGCAGAAGACGATCGTCAAGGCACCGTTCCGCATCAACCCGACGCCAGCTTGGTTCGCGGACCATAAGACGCAGGACGAGCTTGGTCGCGCACTTGTTGGCTTCGAAGCCACCGGGTCGTGGATGAAGCTGCCCGGCGTAATCTGGGCCGCGATGCGCGGGTAGTCTCCGGGCGCCGCGCTTAGGAGGTGCGGGACGCGACCCAATTCATGACGTCAGCTTCTACGCAGACGCCGTTGAGGCGGTTGATCTCCTGCACTCCGGTTGGGCTGGTAACGTTCACTTCAGTGAGCTTACCGCCGATGACGTCCAGGCCGACGAAGTAGAGACCGTTGTCTTTCAACGAATCGCGGACCGTGTCGATGATGCGCCGATCGTGCTCGTCGATCGGTGAGGCGACCGCTCGCCCACCGACAGCCATGTTGCCGCGGAAGTCGAGCCCCTTCGGGACCCGCAGTACGGCCCCAAGAGGTTCTCCGTCGATGAGGAGGACCCGTTTGTCGCCCTCTTTGGCTGCCGGCAGGTACTCCTGAATCATGACCATTTCCCGGCCGTTGTCGGTGGCGGTCTCGAGGATCGAGCCCAGGTTGGGATCATCGTCACGAAGCATAAAGATGCCGGAGCCGCCCATGCGATCGAGCGGTTTGATGATGCCCTTGCCGCCGTTATCCGCGATGAAGGCTTCGATATCGGCGCGTAATCGTGTGACGATCGTGCGCGGCGTGACCGCGGGGAAGTTGAGGATGAACACCTTTTCGTTCGCCGCGCGCAGGCCCGCCGGTCGATTCACGACCAGGGTCTTCGTAGGGTCGAGCTGCTCAAGCAGGTGGGTCGTGTAGACGTAATTCATGTCTACCGGTGGGTCCGTCCGCATGAAGATCGCGCCATACTCGCGTAGTAGAGTTCGCTTGGCCTCACCGTGGCTGACGTGATCCCCGGCCACTGCCTGAAGCTTCACCGGCCGAGCGGTTGCCCACGCACCGTCCGCGCCGCCACCCAGCTGCTCCTGCAGACAATACTCGACGCCCCAGCCGCGGCGTTGGGCCTCCATCATGAACGCGAAGGTGGTGTCCTTCTTGATGTTGATGGCCTCGATGGGGTCCATGATGAAGAGCACTTTCATGGGGTCGTCTCGCTGTGTTCGGAAAGCAATGGGGTCCGAAAGATACGCTCGGCGCTTCTTTCGGTCCGGAAGGGAAGGCCGCCGTCAATTCGGGCGTAGACGTTTTCGCCATCCCGCCACACGAAGTCGACCCTGATGGTTCGTTCCTCGGTTTCGAGCGTGACCGACCGCCTCGGGAGCGTGAACGCGACGCGCAGTTCCGGGGCGTCGTAGTAGGCGTCTAGTCTAGTGACGGCCCGAACCCACCGGTCCAAGTTCTCCGGCGGGTCGGAGCTCTCAGGCGCGCCGGGGTTCTCGGCAGGGACAGATGAATCATCACCAATCCAGCCATCGTCCGTTTGCGCGAAGGCGAGACGCTCTCCGGTATCGACTAGCCGCATGCGTGTGATTCGCTCGGGGACAAGCGCGAGTCGCTCCGTCTGTCCGAGTGTGCGATGGGCGAGTTCGAGGTATTGGGCGTCGGATTCGGAGAGTGCGAAGGCCAGCTGGCCATCGACGGACAACACCACCCCCTGCTCCGTCTCATGTAAGGCCAGCACATGTGTCGTCGATTCGGTGATCAGCTCGAAGTGGCGGTGCGAAGAGTCGGGCGCAGGCGCCGCCGGAATCGGTTCGGCATCGAGCGCCGTGAGTCGCCGAACAAGCTGCTCCACTCTGTAGGGGTCGAGTTGGGTGTCGCTGCTCCAACCTCCGTCACGGCGGACGGCGTGAGGACCGGGCTCCAGGCGAACCTCGAGAACGAGCGCCGCGTCGATCCCCATCACTTCATCTGAGCGCCAAGTGATCGGGTCGGCGGAGAGGCGAGGTGCTCCCCGGATCAGCGCAGCCTCGACGGCGTGCCTCGCCAAGATCCAGCTGGCTGCCCCTTCGTTCTCTGCTCGGCCCTGGTAGTAGGTCACCGGTTGGTCACCGATTGGCACGATCCGGATCTCGACGGCACGGTCTCCGACCACGTGCAGTACTTCTCCTGTGTGCTCGATAGCGCGCAGTTCGACGGGTTCCCACCGGACGTGGAATGCGCGCTCCAGGGCTTCAGCACGTCGAGCGTCCACGAGGAACGGGGTACGCTCTAGACTCCAGACATCGCCTTCTCTGGCCAACACGATTCCTCCTTCACCACCGATCTCGACGCGCTCGATCTGTGTGAATGGTCCGGGAAGTCGGGCTTCGCGTTGCGGAGGCGTTGGGCATCCCATCACAAGTGCGCACGCCATTAGCAGCGCGGCCTGATATAGGAGGTCGAGACCTCTAGGAGTTGTGATGCGGTTCTTCATCTGCGGTGGCGGTTGCTACGGCACCTTCTACCTTCGCCAACTCGATCGCGCACGCGCCCGCGGCGCGCTGAAAGTCGACGAGATCGTGGTCGTTGATCAAGACCCTGACTGTCAGGCGATCGAGTTGATCAGCCAGACGCAGAACGCACGAATCGTCGTCGCGGATTGGTGCGAGTTCGGCGCTGAGGTCTTCGCGAACGAGGCCGAGTGGCGTGGCGACGCCTGGGTGCCCGCTCCGATCGCACCGCATATTGCGTACGAATGGATCTCCGGTCGCTTGGCGAGGCTCGGATTTGAGCCGACGCGGACCCGGGTCGAGAAAGAACTCAAGATGCCCTTCTGCATGACCCTCGACAACGGGAGTCTCGCCATGAGCCACGCACCGGGACTGTGCCCCACCAACTGCATCGAGCCCGTGAAGTGCCCGCTTACCGGTAGCGACCGAGACTGGGAGATGCGGGACTCGGTTCTTCTTGAGGCCGGATTAGCGCCTTCCGATGTCGCGATCTTTCAGTGCCGTCATCTCTCATTCGGGGTTGGCGTCATTCCCTTCTCAGAGATCTACGATGGCGCGCGCGAACTCTGCGACGCAGCGGCTAAGGGAACTAGGGAGCTAGGTGTGGCCACGGTCTCCGCTTGCCATGGTCTTCTCGATGTTATCGGTCTGCCCGGATGATACCGAGTGGACGCGCGGTCGCCTTCCAACATGAATTAAAGTGCCCCTTCGTCCGTCTGACCTGAGCACCGTGCTGACAAGCACGCTCCCCCGACCGACATGACCTACCCACACTTCGCCATTCTCTTCGGCTCTGCAGCGCTCCTCATTACGAGCCTGGGGTCCAGCGCAGCCGCGCAACCCGAACTCGAGGCGCCTCCCGTTTCGGTCGCCCCTGAGCTGCTCGAGCTGGATGATCCGGCAACGCCGCTGAGTTTCGACTTCCCGGATCTTGATCGCTTGGCTCGCCCAACCGGATTCTCCAATCTCACCGAGGAGTCGTTCCAACTGATCGTCTTTCGCTCGGGCCGCCAGATTTACCTCTATGAGGACATCGGCGCAGGAGCGATTTCTGATGGAGCAGACCCAACAGCGACCTTCTACGAACATGAAACCGACGCCGGTCTGGCCCGAGGAATCCGCGACGCGCTGGTAGAGAGTGGGGCGTCGCAAGAAGCGGCAGACTCCGCGATCGGCGAACTGCAGGATCGACTCGACCGCCCCTACGGCTGGCAAGCGCTTTGCTTCCGTGTTGGCGAGACCGTTGAGGTGCAAGGCATCGCTGGGGTCCGCTAACTCACGCGGAGTACCCGCAACTTCCTATTCGGAGATCCCGAGCTTCTTCATTAGGCGTTAGAGCACGTAACGGTTTTTAGGCCGAGCTGCTTAGCAGCCCTCGTGATGTTGCCGTCATGCCGTTGAACAGACTCAGTGACCGCCTCTTGAGTGACCTCAGCCGGCTTCACCGCCTCGGAAACCTCGCTGTGCTCAAACTCTGCGCGGACATCCGGCGTCAATCCGATGAAGCCGCCGGGGCTTGTGAGCATGGCCTTCCAGAGCAGGCTCTCCAGCTCGTGCATCTCGAGGGAGTAGGTGTGTCGAACAAGGTAGGCGATGAGGTTTGGGGCGATGCGAGGTCGCGCGAACTTTTTATCGTCGGCCTCGAAGTACCTGCGAGCGACATCAGGAGTCGTCTGCCCCGCGCGCTTCAGCAGGAGGGCGATGAGCAGGGGGATGTCCTCACGCCTCACGTTCATGCCGGGGATTTCAACGCGCAGCGTAAAGCGCGCAGCGAAGTCATGCTTGAGTTCGACCGCGCCGCGGTTCGTGGCGGCGATCAATCGGAAGTCCGCCTTCCGGCTCTTTGCCTCACGCAGCCGTGAGTACTCGCCGCCGTTGTCCAACACCCGCAAGAGTCGAGATTGCAACGGCGGGGGTAGTTCGCCGATCTCGTCCAGCAAGAGTGCGGACTGATCTGATTCACCGATGAGCCCGGGACGGTCTCTCATGCCGGGATTGGGGTAGTTCCCGACGTTTCCGAAGAGTTCTGCGTCGATCAGCGAGTCGGGAATGGTGGCGGCGCTCCGGGCGACGAGCTTGCGAGCGCCGCGGCCCGAAAAGGCATGTATCGCATGAGCCGCGACCTCCTTGCCGACGCCCGACTCCTCGAGCACCAGAATGTGGCCAGCAGCTCCGGCGACGAACGAGATGTCGTCACGCAGCTTCCAGGCGGTCACGCTCTCGCCGACCATTCCCAGAGCGTCGGGCAACCCGAAGGAGTTGGCCGCGTCCATCGGAAAGCTGATCATCGGCGGCATGCGGACCGGCCGCTCCACGCAGACCAGGACGAGTTGATCCCTGAGCATGATGGTGTCGCCGGCGCGGAGCGTTCCGGAGGAGAGGCGCTGCCCGTTTACGGACGTCGAACAGCTGCCGATGCGATCGACGTGAATCTCGCCCCGATGCAAGCGCAACGTTAGCTGGCGGCGAGAGATCTGCCGGCCCGGGATCGCGGTGCCGTCAGGCCCTGTACCCGGCCGTTGACGTGCAAAGACTAGCCGCGGAAACGGGTCTTCTTCAAGGTCAGGGCCGCGGCCTAGGATGCGCGATTGCCCGTTGGCAGGCAGAAAGGAGATCTCTCCGACTCGATGGGGCTGCTCGGCCGACCATACGATGACAAGCGCGGGAACGGGTGCGCTTCCTCTCTCGGATGCGATCGCCCACGGCGACTCGACTCCTGTGAGTGTGGCTTCGTCGTCCAACTCTCATTGGGATGGGCCGGCGTGGGAAAGTGCCGGCGCAC
Source organism: Bradymonadia bacterium (assembly GCA_047629415.1). Taxonomy (GTDB): domain Bacteria; phylum Myxococcota_A; class Bradymonadia; order REDH01; family REDH01; genus CBDUJZ01. The sequence continues at coordinate 28,514 of JBLHWZ010000027.1, forward strand.
GCAGGCTGGGAAGCCACAACGAATTGGCGCGACGTGCACGGCACACAGCCAAGCCTCGCTATTCCTCGGCTACCACAAAGTCGAACGCGAACTGCCAGGTCTCGCCACAGACGGCGTGGTGTACCTCGACGGCGAGGGTGCACGACTCGACGACATGGATCCCTGTCGAGACGCCACTCGGTTCAAAGACAGTCACGCTCTGCTCGCGGAGCGTCTGGGGTCCGACCGCGGTCATCTCGGTAACGATTCGCACGGTGGGCTCGAAGAGACCGCCACGCCGTCGGTCAACGCCGCAGCCGGTCCAGGTCGCAACAGCGCCCGTTGGCGCGGTGCCGTTTTCGTCGAAGACAAAGACGGTAACCGTGCGGTGGTTCGTGGGAGCCTCAAGGGAGTCGAACACAACCGATTCACCTACTCGAACGATCGTCGAATCAACCGAGAAGTGCGTGAGTTGGCCATTCGGATAGCTCGGTGCGGGGCCCTCTGCTGGCCCATCGAAGACGGCGATCTGGGTACGTGCGGACGCAGTCACTCCGGTGTCCCGACTGCCGTTGTAGTCACGAAATCCCGTGCTCTGTTCCTCGTTCTGGGGGATGCCATCATCGTTGGCATCGAGGAATGGACCTGGGTCATCAACGAACGAATCCGATGCGTCGAGAGTCCCGTCAGAATCTCCATCCACGAGCAGCTCGTCAGAATTTCCTATCGAGACCATCACCGTAGCGAGCGCGTCGCTCGGGTGTCCGACGTTGGTCCAAACTTCCGACTCGCCGGCGTCGCGATCGACGAGCTGTGACAGCTCAAGGCTCAGGCGAGCGAACTCGTATGTTGGCGTCAAGGAGCCGCCTTCGACTTCCCAACCGACCGAGTCGGGCCATCGCACTCTCACGCCGTCTTTGCCCCGGGCGACGACATCGCAGGTCACCTCGCAGCCCTCGGTGACGGACTCTGGGCAGCTCAACTCGATCGAAACTGGCCGGTTCGGCACGGCGACATCTGCTCTGCAGACCTCTTCCTCGGCCCAGAAACCACTGACACTTCCCTGCTCGCCGTCGCGAACCGAGAACCACGAGCGGGCGCACCCAGACTCGTCCAGGACGAGCGAGATCGGGAATTCGTTGGCCACCACTCGTACGGAGGACGAGCTCAGGTCGGTTTCGCCGAGGTCCTCGAAGCAAACTTCGAAATCGACCACAGGACCTTCGATCCCGTTCGGAAACTTAAACGAGCACGTCGGTCTCAGGAAGATTAACTCGGCGTCGTCACAAGGCACGTTCAGCACCGCCGCCTCGATCTCGAAGACTCCTTCGAGTGCCGTACTGACGTAAAACGTGGCGTGTCCAGACTCGTCGATGGTGCTCGCTGGATCACCGGCCGACGTACGAATGAAGTCGACCGGGAGAACCTCGACCGAATGCACGGTCGAGCGCAGCACGACTCCATCGGCATGCCGGAGCTCAGGAGCGACCCAAACACGGACGCGATTCAGCTCTCCTACCGAGTCGTGCAGACCGGCGACCGCGCTGGCGGACTCAATCTCAATCTCGCATACGGCCCCATCGCCAACCTCAGCTCCTAGGCTGCTGCGGGTTGGGCACGAGACAGCGACGAATTCGAACTCAACCCCGCCTGGTGCGATGGTCTCTACTTCGACGTAGTGTTCCCCGGTGCCCAAACACCCGACAGGGGCCGAAATGCGTCCCTCTCCGTTGGTGCGACTCGCGTGGCTCGTCCGGCCGTCGATCGACAGCGGAGCGCCGACGCCGGCGGTGACGGTGACACGCGCATTTGGCACGGGGCTGCCGTCTGGGCCACTGACCTCGACCTCGATCAGGGTCGAGAGTTCGTCGATCTGGGTGGCCGTTGTGGTGAGCCGCCAGCTGTTCGCGCGCTCCGTCTGCACCTCGCCGCAGGCAGTCAGTGTGATCAGTGCCAGCAGCCAGAGTCCGCACGTCCATCGTCCCATAGTGTCCTCGTCGATGGGCGACTTCTATCACTCTATCCTCTCCCCGCCGAGGGTTCCGCCGGACACACCCAGCCGATCGCTCGCGAAGGCGAACGGTCTCGGCCCTCCGGAGAGGCTGCCCGCGCAGAGCTGCGCGGGCACACTGCGCCGGCTTGAGGCCGACGGGCGAAGCGCTAGCGGAGTTCGGCGCGTGCGAACCCGGTTGCGACATCGTTCAAGCGCATCAGTGAGGCGCCGCCGGCACTGATTAGTTCTGCGTACCCAGTGCTTGCGTCGATGGCGTCGATGCGAGCGAACGCGCCAATAGTCGGGTCATCGAAGCCCTCTGGAGGCGTCGGAAGGCCGAACTCCGGCGACTCGCCACCGTCTGAGTACACGTGCCAGGACGCGTCCGGTCCGATGAGCGAGATGCGCAACAACTCGGTGTCCGAGGCGACTCCTGAGAAGAACCGAGTCTCTGCGCTCCAGTCGTACTCGCCCAGCGTCGTGAAGGCGCCAAAGTCGATCGTCTCGGGAAGTCGAGCGCCGAAGAAGATTCGAGTCGAGATGTTTGCGGGAAGCTGGATGCCGCCGGCGCCGAACCCTGCGCCAGCGTTGCCGAACGCGATCGCGACAACGCCAAAATCTCCGACCCCCAAGCCGCTGTGTGAGGGAGCCATTCGCAAGGTGACGACCTCCGGAACTCCACCGGGCGCGTTTGCGGCGCTGATTCCGGTCGGAACGAAGCCGACACCGTCGACAACAACACCACCGACGAGAACGGCGATTTCGGTCTGCTCGCCATCGATGATGGGGAGGTTCTCGAGGTTCACGGCGGTTCGGTAGGCCTGCGGCACGCCCGGCTCAATGTCGATTCCTGGGAATGCGTCGTAGTCTGGAACCAGCTCTTCGCTGTTTCCGTCGCCGTCGAAGTCCGCGCTGTCCTCAACGAGGGGCAAGGCTTCGGATGCGTACACCTCCAAGCCGTGGTCGAAGCTCTCGAAGAGCGGCAGGATCGCTCCGAGGATGGCCGCGATGTCGCCGCCGCCGCCACCGCCAGTGAAGAGGTCGATGAGTTCCTGGACGCGGACCTGGCCTGCGAGGCCCCACGCGAAGTTGAAGCCATCCGCTGAGCGCGCAAAGTAGTCGCCCTTCACATCACCGATACCGAAGAAGTCGACGCTGATGACGAGGCCGCCTGGAAGCGGGAACTCTTGGCCGCCGAGACCGGGAACCGAGATGCTGGTGTTGACCGGGTCGCCGAGCAAGTTCGTCAGATCGAGGTCAGCGAGGTTGCCCGGGATGGCCGCGCCGGCGAGGCCAATGCTGGCGTCTCCACTCGTTGAGATGCTGTCGTAGCTCATCGCTCCGGTGAACCCGCCGGTCGCAGCGAAGCCTGTTGCGGGTGAGAGTGGCGCGAGCACGGTGGCTCCGCTCGCGACGCCCATAAAAGTCGCGTAGTCGTAGCCGTCGGCGAAGATGTGAATCGTTCCGGAGGAGTCGCCGAGGTCCGCTGTGCCGGTGTCGTCAACGGTGAACTCCTCGCCGTCAGCGACGATCACCGCGTCCAGGAGCGGAATTGCGGTCTGGGAGTCGACGACGATGACGCGAGTCGTGGGGGCGGGGTGCCCCCCCCCCG